>WHTV01000219.1 GCA_009377535.1 Kiloniellaceae bacterium | reverse complement strand
TGCACCCGTGGCGGGCTGGCCTCGTCCGGCAGGCGATCGTCGTCTCCGTCGAACGCGACGGCGAGTGAGCCTCTGAATGGGTCACGTTAGACCGTCGCCGACACACCGAAGACGCGCGAGAGGAGTGCGGGAGTCAGCACCTGCTCGGGCGTCCCGTCTGCGACGACGCGGCCATCGTCGAGCATCACGAGGCGGTCGCAATAGCGCGCCGCGAGGTCGAGGTCATGCACCGCGACGACGGCGGTGAAGCCGGCGTCCGCGAGTCCCCGGAAGAGCTCGAACATGTCGAGCTGGTGACGCACGTCGAGGCTCGCCGTCGGCTCGTCGAGCAGCACGATCGGCGTCTGCTGTGCCAGGCCGCGCGCGATGAAGACCCGCTGCCGCTCGCCGCCCGACAGCGTCGAGGCCGAGCGCTGCGCAAACATCTCCGTCTTCGTGCGGCGCATCGCCTCGTATGCGACATCGCGGTCGTGCTCCCCTTCGACCTCCAGACGCCTGAGGTGCGGGTACCGGCCGGTGAGGACGAGCTCAAGGCTGGTGAACCCGTGCGTCTCCGGTGCATGCTGCGAGATCAGTGCGAGCCGGCGGGCCACCTCGCGGGGGGAGAGCTCCCGCAGGTCAGCGTCTCCGACGGTCACGACGCCACGCTCT
>WHTV01000218.1 GCA_009377535.1 Kiloniellaceae bacterium | reverse complement strand
AGGCCCCGATCAAGATGCTGTTCCCCATGGTCGGCTGCATCTTCCCGACCATCTTCATCGTGATTCTCGGGCCCGCGATCATCACGGTCATGGGCGGCATCGGCATCTGACCGTGATTCCGCCGGTCCGTCCGGCCGTCCTGCTGGTCGATGACGACCTGACCCTTCTCTCCGCCCTGGCTCGGCGTGTTTCGCGGGCCGGATACGAGGTGAGCACCGCTTCATCGGGATCGGCGGCGCTGAAGGCGCTCGAAGGCACCTGGCCGGCACTGCTGGTGGTGGATCTCATGATGCCCGGCATGGACGGCTTCGAGCTGTGCCGGCGGGTGAAACAGCTGGCCGACCTGCCGATCATCGTCCTGTCCGCGGTCGACGCTTCCGAGGCCAAGGTCAGTGCTCTCGAGCTGTATGCCGAGGACTACGTCACCAAGCCGTTCGATCCCGACGAGCTGGTCGCCCGGGTCCAGCGCGTGCTGCGCCGAGCGGCCATCGGCAGCCCGCAGATCTCGCTCGATGGCGGTGACGTGGAGGTGGACCTCGCGACGCGCATGGTCACGACCCTGTCCGGCTCGGATCAGCTGACCCCAACAGAGGCACGGCTGCTCCAGGTGCTGGCCGCCTCCGTGGACCGCATCGTCCCGACCGACGAGCTTCTCAACC
>WHTV01000217.1 GCA_009377535.1 Kiloniellaceae bacterium | reverse complement strand
TGCGTCGCCTTCGTCTACGACGACGCGTTCATCGTCTCGCGCCTCGCCGAGACCGACTGGGAGGGCTGGAAGATGCCGCTGCCGACCATCGACGACGCGCCCTGGGGCCTCGCCGTTCCCAAGGGCGAGGATGCCTTCGCGGCCCTGATGTCCGGCATGGTGGTGAAGTGGCACGTTTCCGGGCGCATCCTCGCGCTGGAAGAGAAGTACGGCCTGGAACAGACGCCCTTCGCCCAAAAGATGCATCAGCTCTTCCTCGACGCCAATCCCACCATCACGCGCTGAGGGCCTTTTAAGCTGTCACCCTCGGGCTTGACCCGAGGGTCCACGGCGCAGCAGCGAGAAAGCTGAGCCCTGGATGCTCGGGTCGAGCCCGAGCATGACGAGAAAGGAAGCGGGAGCGGCAGCCGCGGCAACGGCAGGCAGGGCAACAGGTGGACTTCATCTACGACTGGTTCCGGGTGTTCTACCAGGAGACCGGGATCAACCTCACCTTCATCTACGATTCCTACGACCGGAACCGGCTGATCGACGGCTTCTGGATGACGGTGCTGTTGTCGCTCATCTGCCTGGCGCTGTCGGTCGTCATCGGCGTGGTCGGCGCCTGGGCGCAGGGCGCGCGCTCGGCGATGCTGCGGCGCGGCGTCGCCGCCTACATCGAGT
>WHTV01000216.1 GCA_009377535.1 Kiloniellaceae bacterium | reverse complement strand
GTCGCGGCGACGACGACGGCGATGGGCTGCCCGACATAGCGCACACGTTCCGTGGCGAACGGCTCCCACCGGCGCTGCGCCAGTCCCTGACCCTCAACGGTGATCGCGGATATACGGTCGCGGAGGTCCGCGCCTGTCCAGACGCCCAGCACGCCCGGCATCTCTACCGCCGGGCCGGTGTCGAGGCGCTCGATGATTCCATGAGGAACCCAGGAGCGTACGAAACAGGCGTGGACGACGCCTTCCGGTTCGACGTCGCCGACGTATCTGCCCTCGCCCCGAACGAGTCGCTCGTCGGTGGGGTCCCGGTACGCGCGCGTCGGGCTCATGGTTTCTTCCCGCCGTGCCGGCCCCCGGACGAGAACGCGTCGAGTGCCGCCCGCACGATGGGCTGGTAGCCGGTACAGCGGCAGACGTTTCCGCAGATGGCCTGCCGCACCGTATCTTCCGTCACGCGCTCTGCGCTGTCCCAGAGCGGGCGGAGCGCCATGAGCATGCCCGGCGTGCAGAAGCCGCACTGGAATGCCCGGTTGTCTATGAAGGCCGCTTGCAAGGGGTCGAGCTCCTGGTCTTCGCCCAAGCCCTCGACGGTGTCGACCTCACAGGTGCGAGCCTGGACGGCGAGGGTGATGCACGAGCGGGTGGGCTGCCCGTTGACCAGCACGGTGCAC
>WHTV01000215.1 GCA_009377535.1 Kiloniellaceae bacterium | reverse complement strand
CGCCATTCGTCCAACATCCCTTCTGCCCGGCCGACGGCATAGAACCAGAATCCGCTCCACGCCGCGGCGAGTATAAGAACTATGATCAGCGGCAGCGCCACAAGCCAGCGGCGGCGCTGCCCCGGTGCAGAGGTCATCGGCAAGCTCCGGAGAGCGGTATCCCGACCGAATGCGGCGTCAACAAGGATGGGCCACCCTTTCCGGCCTGTCCATCGGTTGCGCGGTATGGCGGCGCCTGATAGAGCCGCTCGCCCCGATGCCTCGCCCAAATCACGCCATGACTGTGACCTTGACCCCCGCACCGGCCGACCTTTGGGTGTTCGGCTACGGCTCGCTCATGTGGCGCCCGGATTTCACGTATCTCGACCGCGTGGAAGGGCTGCTGGTCGGCGCGCACCGCGCCTTGTGTATCTATTCGTTCGTGCACCGCGGTACGCCGGAACGGCCAGGGTTGGTGCTCGGCCTTGATCGCGGTGGCGCGTGCCGCGGGATTGCCTACCGGGTCGCTGCCGAGAAACGTGACGACACCATCGCCTATTTGCGCGCCCGCGAGCAGGTGACGGCGGTCTATCTCGAAACCTATCGGCCGGTCTGGCTTGCCGGCGATCCGAAACGCCGTGTCCAGGCGGTCTGCTACGTCGCCGACCGGCGGCACCCGCAATATGCCGGGCGGTTGAGC
>WHTV01000214.1 GCA_009377535.1 Kiloniellaceae bacterium | reverse complement strand
ATGGGCCTGCCGGCGTGCGCCCCCGGCAACGGCGCAGCTCGGTGGCGAACTCCTCTGCTCTCACCCCGTCCGCCGGCCGCGGGAGGGTCCCGTACTGCGACATCGGAGGGCCCCTGCCTTATGGAGTCTGTATGCGATCTGCAGGATACGAGGATCTCGTGCCTCGAGGCTTCAAGCTGGCCGAGGGCGCCCCCGACGCCGGCGGCCGGCTTCGTAGCCCGGCAGGACCCTATCGTTCGGGCGGTGATGCCAGCGGCCAGCGGACGCCATTTCCTTCAAGGCCCTCGCCGTGGTGCACACGGAAAGCTCCACGGGTCACGAGCCGCGTGCCCGAGATCCGCGCCGCGATGGATCATGCCGCTCACCCTGCCCTGCTCCTCGTTGACGCCATCTCGTCGCTGGGATGCATCGACTGCTGGCACGACGAGTGGCAGGTGGACGTCACGATCGCCGGCTCACAGAAGGGCCTCATGCTGCCGCCCGGCCTCGGTTTCACCGCGATCAGCGGGAAGGCGCGCTCCCGGGCGGCCACGGCGTCGCTGCCCCGTTCCTACCGGCACTGGGAAGCGATGCGGGCCGCGAACGTCGAGGGCTTCTTCCCCTTCACGCCGGCTACGAATCCGCTGTACGGGCTGCGTGAGGCCGTCGACATGCTCCTCGACGAGGACCTGGACCGGGTGTTCGC
>WHTV01000213.1 GCA_009377535.1 Kiloniellaceae bacterium | reverse complement strand
CCGTCCTCCGCCAGCGCCTCCGGATCCATGTAGCTGCGGGCGCCGGTGCCCAGGAACACCACGTGGCGCAGCCCCGCGCAGCGCCGCGCGACCTCCGTCGGCAGCGCCGTGTGGTCGATGATCGCAATACCCGCGCCGTCGAGGGCGCCGGGCAGCCCGGCCGGCGTGATCGCGGGATTGCGATTGATGGTCACCGGCGGGTCGTCCGGGCGGAGAAGCCGTTCCATCACCGCGGCGAGGGTGTCGTTGGCATCTACGAAAACGGCCTGCACCGATGCGTCTCCTTTCATTCACTGTCGGGGAGACTAGCGGAACTATGGACCCTCGGGTCAAGCCCGAGGGTGACAGAATGGAGTGTGGTCCAAGCTGGACCCCCTACCCCTCCCCCGCCGCGACCTCGCGGATTGCCTTCATGAGGATCTGCAGGCTGACCGACGGCGGCATCCCGGCGCGCTGGGTGAGCCCCACGGGCCCGCGCGATTCCGGGGCGTTGACCGCCAGGCGTGCCAGCGTGCCCTCGGCCAGGTCGACGGCCACCACGCCGTAGGAGATGATCCAGACGGCGTCCGAGCTGCGGGTGTAGCGCCGGCCGAAGTCCGCCGAGACCGACTCGATGACGTCCGGCAGGCGGGCGACGCCCTGGGAGACCAGCAGGCGGTCGACCTCCGGGCGGATGATGGAGGAAAGCGTCGGCAG
>WHTV01000212.1:282-697 GCA_009377535.1 Kiloniellaceae bacterium | reverse complement strand
CATCTACGTCGATACGCCGGATCAAATCGGCAAGTCCTGGGACGAGGCGCTGCACGCGGATAGACCGGTCGTCCTGGAGGCGATCACCGACCCTGAGGTACCGCCCCTTCCCCCGCACGTCACCTTCGAACAGGCCAAGCACATGATGGGGGCGTTGGCCAAAGGCGATCCCCACGGCGGGCGCGTCATCAAGCAGGGACTCAAGGGAAAGCTCAAGGAGTTCCTTCCCCGGAATTGATGACCGAACGACTGAGAGATGGGCATTTAAGTGAGCGGAGAGTTCGAATCTCCATGCGCCAGGAATCAGCGTTATTTCGCTGTCACGTTGTTACGAACCCGGCAGTCTCCCTCTGCGAGATGACCTCGTCGATTATGCCGTAGGCCTCTGTCTCCTCGGGGCTCATGAAGCGGTCAC
>WHTV01000212.1:0-272 GCA_009377535.1 Kiloniellaceae bacterium | reverse complement strand
CTGCCCGAATGCTTGGCGATTATGTCCATAAGTGTCCTCCGAATCGAGAGGACCTCCCGCGCGTGGATCTCGATGTCGGCGGGCGTACCCTCGAATTCGGCCGCTCCTTGGTGAAGCATCACCTTGGAGTTGGGCAGCGCGAAGCGCTTGCCTTTGGTTCCAGCACAGAGCAGTACGGCCCCCATCGCCATCGCGGTCCCAACACAGATAGTTGAAACGTCCGGTTTGATGTAGCGAATCGTGTCGTAGATTGCTAAGCCGGCGTACGCGTG
>WHTV01000211.1:412-698 GCA_009377535.1 Kiloniellaceae bacterium | reverse complement strand
AGAAAGATCATCGCCGACGTGATGGCGTTTCGAGCAGGGCGTCGATAAAGCCGCGCATCCGCATGCCGCCGTAGGTCACGGCGACCAGGAAGGTGGAGAAGGCGCCGATGCCTGCTCCTTCGGTCGGCGTGAAGATGCCGGAATAGATGCCGCCCATGACCACGAAGAAGATCGCGCCGACCGACCAGACTTCGCTGAGCGCCTTCCATCGCTCCTGCCGGGTCGCGCGCGGCGCCGCCGGGCCGGCCTCGGGCTTGATCCGCACCACGATATAGATGGCGAGCAT
>WHTV01000211.1:0-402 GCA_009377535.1 Kiloniellaceae bacterium | reverse complement strand
TAATCAGCACGATCGACGGCGGGATGAGGATTCCGAGCGTTCCGCCCGCCGCCAGCGCGCCGGTGGCGAAGCCGCCGGCGTAGTTGTAGCGGCGCAGTTCCGGCAGGGCGACCTGGCCCATCATGGCAGCCGTTGCCAGTGAGGAGCCGCTGATGGTCCCGAACGCCGCGCAGCCGCCTACCGACGCCATGGCGAGCCCGCCGCGGAAATGGCCGATCCAGGCCGCCGCCGCACGGAACAGGGCCGCCGTGATGCCGGCGCGGGCCGCGAAGTGCCCCATCATCAGAAACAGCGGGATGACCGAGAGGTCGAACGAGCTGAAGCGCCAATACATCTCGGTCTTGAGGAAGCTCATCAACGCGGTCGAGCCCGCGATCGACCAATAGCCCGTCAGGCCCACCG
>WHTV01000210.1 GCA_009377535.1 Kiloniellaceae bacterium | reverse complement strand
CACGCTGATCAGCCACGGCGCCGACGATCATCTGATGAGCGTCGAGGGCGCGAAGAAGCTGTTCGAGGAGATCGGCGCCGAGGACAAGACGCTGCGCATCGTCGATGTCGACGAGGACCGCGGCGGCGGCGCGATGCATTGCAGCCACGACTGGTGGAACCACAACGTGCCCTTCATGCTCGACTGGCTGGAAGAGCGGCTCTGACCTATTCGGCGGCCGAGGCGACGGCCGGTTCCTCGACCGACGGCAGGTAGATGTCGAACCGGGCGCCGGCGCCGGGCTCGCTTTCGGCATCGATGCCGCCGCCAAGCCCGGTCACGATGCCGTGGATGATGGACAGGCCGAGCCCGGTGCCCACCCCGACCTCCTTGGTGGTGAAGAAGGGCTCGAAGATGCGCTGCAGGGTCTCGCCGTCGATGCCCTTGCCGTTGTCGGCGATGCTGAGCCTGGCGTAGCGTCCCGGCGGCAGCTTCACGACGCGCCCATGCACACCGTCCGGATATCTGCCTGCCGAGAGCCGGATTTCGATGCGCCCGACCCGGCCTTCCATCGCATGGGCGGCGTTGGTGCCGATGTTCATCAGGATCTGGTGGATCTGGGTGCGGTTGGCCATGACCTTGCCGACGGCGCCTTCGACCGTCACCTCCAGCGCGATGCTCGAGGGCAGCCCCGGCCGCAGCAGGTCGACCGCCTCCTCCACC
>WHTV01000020.1 GCA_009377535.1 Kiloniellaceae bacterium | reverse complement strand
CGACTTCCGAACTGGTCAGCTTGCGCCTGGATGCTGCCCTCGGGAACGTCCGCTCGTGGCGCAGACTCACCGTCGTCTTCACCTACCCCACCCGTCATCCCCGCGAACGCGGGGATCCATGGCACGACCGGGTTCTTGCCCCAGCCATGGATCCGGATCGCGCTCGCTTGTCCGGGATGACAGCCGGAGCGAATGCGCACCGACGGTGCCGCAACGCCTGACCGCCTCCTCGCGTCCGGCGCGAGGGTCAATCGACCGATCAGGCCCTGATGCTCGCAAAGGCCGCGGCGATGCGCATCGGCGCCTGGGGCCGCTGGTACATGCGCTCGAAATAGCGCCGCAGCCGTGGAAACTCTTCGAGCAAACCTACCTCGTTGGCCCAGTCGAGCGTGTACGCCAGCACGAAGTCGGCAACGCCCACTTTGTCGCCGACCACATAGTCCCGCCCGTCCATATGCGCGTCGAGCACGCGCGCCATGGCAGTGAACTCCTCGCGGGCGAGATCGATGTCGGCCGGCAGGCGTTTGTCTTCCGGATAGATCACCGTGTGTTTCGCGATCCGCCACAGCGGCTGCTCCAGCTCCGTCGCGGCGAACAGCAGCCATTTGCAGGCCTGGGCACGCTGCCCGGGCTCGGCAGGAAGCAGGTGCTTTTCGGGGTACTTGTCCGCCAGATAGACGACGATCGCCACCGACTCCGTCAGCACCAGTTCGCCGTCGACGAGCACTGGCAGCTTTCCGGCGGGATTGAGCTTCAGGAACGCGGGGCTCTGAGCCTCGCCGGCCACTAGGTTGACCACCTCGGCGTCGAAGGGAACCCCCAGCTCCTGCAGTGTCCAGCGCACCCGGATCGAGCGCGTCGGCCCGAACTCGTAGAGTTTCATAGCGACCTCCCGATACTGCTTTTATGGAGCAACTGGTTGCAGTTTAAGGTGCAGAGGCGCTCAACGCTACCGGAATTGGCATAGCAGGCTGGCGCCGAAGTCTCACGCCGCCGCCCTCACCAGCTGCAGCGCCTCCTCAAGGCCGACATGGCCAGCGAAGCCGCCGGTGCTGTCGGCCGCCTCCTCATGCTCGATGGCGAGCGCGAAGCGCACGGCGGGATCGTCCCGCAGCCGCTCGAAGAGTGTGTGCAGGCCGGGATAGTCGCGGCGGTCGACCGCCTGGTGGAAGTCGGCCCAGCGCGCGATGCCGAAGAAGTAGGCGTCGGCCAGGCTGCGGCGGTTGCCGAGGAGCCAGTCACGGCCACCGAGCAGCGCTTCAAGCTGCGCGTGGGTCTTCGCCGCCAGCGCCTGCCCGTAAGCGGTGAGCGCCGCCTTCTCCGCCCCTTCGCTGCCGTGCTCCAGGGCGTACCACAGCGGGCTGAAGGCGTTGAAGAAGCTGGTGTTGAGGAAGGCCAGCATGGCGTTCAGACGGTCGAATTCCCGGCTGCCCTGCGGGAAGGCAAGGCCGCCGTCGAGGGCGCGGGCGCCGATGTGGTTGAGGATGGCCAGGCTCTCGCTGATCACCTCTCCACCCTCAGTCATCAGGGAGGGCGTCTCGCCCACCGGGTTGATCCGCCGGTAGGCCTCGCCCGAGACCACCTCCGGCATCTGGATGCGGCACAGCCGGTAGGGCTGCCCCGTCCACTCGAGCGCGACGATCGATCCGAAGGAGCATCCCTCCGGCACGCCGTAGAAAAGAATCGGTTCCACGCTGACCTCCATCACCTGGCCCGAAGGCCCTATGCCTTCGGTGTGACGACCCTGCCACCGTGGACATTGACGGTATAGCCGGCATGGAAGAGACTAATCGTCCATGTATATGGACGATAGCGGGCCATGATGAACCTGAACGACCTCCGCTTCTTCGTGCAGGCGGTCGAGAGCGGCGGCTTCACCAGCGCCGCCCGGCAGCTCGGCGTGCCGAAGTCGACCGTCAGCAAACGGGTGGCGGAACTGGAGACGGGACTCGGCGTCCGGCTCATTCATCGCACGTCACGCAGCTTCACGCTGAGCGACCTCGGCCGCGATTTCTACGATCACGCCCGCGCCGCGCTGATCGAGGCGGAGAGCGCCGAGGGCGTGGTGCGCCGGCGCCTGGCCGAGCCGAGCGGCAGGTCGTCGTGCACGTGAGCGACCGCTTCGTCGACCTCGTGCAGGAAGGCTTCGACATCGCCGTGCGCAGCCACTTCGCGCCGCTGCCGGATTCATCGCTGGTGCAGCGCCGTCTCACCCGCGAACGGATCGTGCTGGTGGCGGCCCCCGATTACCTGCGGCAGCGCGGCGCGCCGCAGTGGCCGCAGGATCTCGCTGCCCACGATGGCCTGCTGACGGCCCCCGCGGCGACCACCTGGCACCTGCGCCAAGGCGAAGCCGGCGAGGCGGTGGAGGTGACGCCACGGGTGCGCATGGTCGCCGATGAATCCGTCGTGCTGCTGCAGGCCGCCAGCGCGGGGCTCGGCATCACCTGCCTGCCGGAGGGGATGTGCCACGACGCCTTCGCCCGCGGCGATCTCACCCCCGTGCTGCAGGGCTGGTCAGCGGGGACGGTGACCACCACCCTGCTGATGCCGCACCGGCGCGGCCAGCTGCCGGCGGTGCGCGCCGTCGTCGACTTCCTCTGCGCGCGCCTCGTCCCGAGCTAGCCCTTGGGCTCAGCCCTGCGGGTAGACGACGCCGGGTATGTAGCTGTCCTGGAACTCGGGCCGCGCCTCGCAGCGCTCGGATAGCGCCTGGAGCGCCGCAAAGCGGTCCTGCGCCAGCAGCTCGGGATCGGTCATCTGCAGGTAGCGCAGCATGCAGGCGGTGGTGATCTGCACCTGGTCGAGCGGGGCCTCGGCGGGCCAGGGCTCGGCCGCCAGGGCGGCGACGGCGCCTTCGGCCTGGGTGCGGCAGCGCACGATCCACTCCGGCCAGCGGTAGTCCGCCGGGCGGATGATGCGCTCGTAGGCGGCGGCGCCGGCCTTGTCGACGGCGCCGGTCGCCAGGGCGATGAGCCGCAGCGCGCGCCGCCGCGCCGCGCCCGCCGGCGGGATGAGGGCACGCTCGGGGCCGACCGTCTCGTCGAGCCAGTCGAGGATCGCCGCGGAATCGATCAGCACCTCGCCATCGTCGAGCACCAGCGAGGGGATGCGGCCGAGCGGGTTGGTCTGCCGCATGGAGTCGAAGTCGCCGAACACCGAGCGTTTGTCGTGCTCATAGTCGAAGCCGAGCACGCGCAGCGATACTGCGACGCGGCGCACAAAGGGCGAATCGAACTGGCCGACGAGGATCATGCGCGCAGTCTATAGCCCTTCCCGCCCAAGTCGAAGCCTTCTGCCGGCGCGTTCGATCCTTGCCAGGCGAGTTCCCTAACAGACGAGGCGATCGCGGGGGACCGAAAGACGCAGCGTCAGGCCTTCCGGGGCCCAGTCCCTCGAGATGCTACCCCGCAGTTGACCCTCCACCGTGCCGCGGCTGAGCTGGCTGCCAAAACCCTCGCCATCGACCGCTTGAGTGACCGGCGGGCCGCCACGCTCTGTCCAGACCACGACGAAATTGTCGTCGTCCTGCGAGCAAACGATTTCGACCTGTCCTTCAGCGGCAGAGAGGGCACCATACTTGGCCGCGTTGGTCGCGAACTCATGTAGCAGCAGCGCAAAGCCTGTCGTCGCGCGTTCGGAAATCTCGGCGTCGGGTCCGAGGATCGAGACACGCGAGCTTTGCGCGCCCGCCGGATCGTCGTGAGGCGAAACGATCGTCCTGATCAAGCGGTGCAGCGTCGTCGCACTTTTGGCCCGACCGCCGCCTGTCGAATCATCCGGAAGGATCAATTCATGCGCCAGCGACAGCGCATGCAGACGCGCCATTGCGTCGGAAGCCAATTCCTCGGGCGTTTCTGCGCAACGGGCGCTGAGGTTTACGATGCCGCTCGACAGCGCCAGCAGATTCTTGACCCGGTGATTCATCTCCCTCAGCAGCAACTTCTGTTGCTCCTGTCCTTCGATGCGCTCCGTGATGTCGCGGGCGATCTTCGAGGCCCCGATGATCGACCCGTCGGCCGCTTTGATCGGCGAAACCGCCAAGGAGACGTTCACCAGGCTGCCATCCTTGCGCTGGCGGACGGTGTCGTAGTGGTCGACACGTTCGCCGCGACGAATGTTGCCCAGAATCATGGCCTCCTCGTCACGCCGCTCCTCCGGAATGAGCATCATCACCGGCTTGCCGACCGCCTCCTCGGCGGTGTATCCGAAAAGACGCTCGGCGCCCAAATTCCAATCCGTGATGATACCGTCGAGGGTCTTGGCCACGATGGCATCGGCGGACGACTCGACGATGGCGGCGAGCCGCTGCGCCGCGAGTTCGGCCGCCTTGCGTTCGGTGATGTCATGGATGCTGACGATGGTGCTCTCGAAACGGTCGCCTTCGAAGGCGACCGTCACGATCACGTCGAGGCGCCGGCCCTTCAGGGTCTGCACGACCGCTTCACTTTCGAGCCGGCGGCGCCCTTCCCAGAGCGCGAGCAGTTCCTCGACGAAAATCGGGACAGTCTCGGGAACGAAAATATCGCCCAGCGATCCGAGCAGGGAGTCCTCGTTCGCAGCTTCGAACAGCTTCACGGAATGGGCGTTCACCGCCTTCACGCGCACCCGGCGAATCGCGTCCCGAAGGCATTCCGGGTGCGCCTCCAAGTGACTGCGAAGATCCTCCACGCCTGCAGCGCGGAGGCCGTCGAGCAGCGCGGCGACATCCGAGAAATCCTCTTCCCAAACCGACACCTGCGCGTTGTCGAAGATCGCCCGGTATCTCGCCTCGCTGCTGCGCAGCTGCGCGTCGGCCTCGTGGCGCTTGCCGAGGTCCACCAGCATGTTCACCGCGCCGGTGAGTTCGCCAGCGTCATCGAACAGCGGGGAGGGGTAGGCCAGGAATGGTACCCGGGTGCCATCGGGTCGCTCTGCGACCGCTTCCATGCCTCTGATGGGGCGTCCAGACTTCAACGCGAGAGCCATCGGGCACTGGTCGTGCGGCAGGGGCGTTCCATCCGGCCGGTAGAGCTTCCACGAGCCGCAGAATGCCTGGGTCGCGAGCTCCGGCCGCAGCCCCCAGAGCTCCACCGCAGCCTCGTTGTAAGAGGTGATGCGTCCCTGGGCATCGGTCGTGTAGATCGCCGCAGGCAAGGCCTGCAGGAGCTCGGCAAGTCGCCGGCCCTGCTCGTCTGCCTGGACCTGGCGCCGACGCCTGTCGCTGTTGTCCTGAAAGACGTTCACGGCGCCCACCACACGGCCGTCGGCGTCCTTGATCGGCTCGATGCGCGCGAGCGCTGTCAGCCGCGTGCCGTCACGCCGCTCGATCACCAACTCCTGGTCGCGCCGTCCCTGCCCGGTTGCGAGGACCTCCGCCATCGGGCACGCGCTGTGGGGAATCGGCACGCCATCGACGCCGTGCATGCGGTAGGATCCACAGAAGAGGACGGCCGGGTCTGCCAGCGTCGGTGATTCTCCCCAAAGCTCCGCCGCAGCTCGATTGTAGTTGACGAGCCGTCCCTCGCGATCGCAGACGTAAACGCCAACCGGCAGAAGATCGAGGAGGTCTTCGGTAAGATCTCCCCCATCGCCGCCTAGGATTGACTGCAACGTGGCATTGTAACTGGTGTGCGGCGCGAGGGACTTCATGGGCGTACTCCGCTAAGAAGAAACACCCCTGACCCAGAAACCATCAGGACCGGCGATCATCGTCGATCAGCCATTTCCAATCTTGGCACGGGTCATTGCGGGTTGAAAAGGGCTGTCATCGAGGCGCCGTGATATTCAATCATGCGTATGGCAACGAACGCCACAGCAGGCTCCCGGCGAGGTAGAGTCCCGGCGAGGTTCTTGAAGGGATTTTTCTCATGACGCGGAAAGACAGCCAGAGCGAGCTGGTGGAACGCCAGTTCGGCGCCCAGGCCGCCGCCTATGTGGCCAGCCCGGTCCACGCCAGCGGCCCGGACCTCGATTGGCTGAGCGCGCGGGTCGCCGCGCTGCGGCCGGCCCTGGCCCTCGACCTCGGTGCCGGCGGCGGCCATGTCAGCTATGCCCTGGCGCCTCACGCCGGGCGGGTCATCGCCTGCGATCTCTCGCCGCGCATGCTGGCAGCGGTGGCGCAAACAGCGGCCGGGCGCGGCCTCGCCAACATCGAGACCCGGGCCTGCAACGTCGCCGCGCTGCCCATCGAAGACGGCGCGGCCGACTTCGCCGCCAGCCGCTTCAGCGCTCACCACTGGGGCGATCTCGCCGCCGGGTTGAAGGAGGCCCGCCGGGTCCTGGCCGCGGGATCGACGGCCATTTTCATGGACGCGGTATCGCCCGGCCGGCCGCTGCTCGACACCTGGCTGCAGGGCATCGAATGGCTGCGCGATCCCAGTCACGTCCGCGACTACGGCAGCGACGAATGGATCGCCCTGCTGCAGGCGGCGGGCTTTACCCTGCAGCGGGTCCAGCGCTTCCGGCTGCACATCGACTTTGCGTCCTGGATCGCGCGCATCGGCACGCCGCCGTTGCAGGCCGAGGCCATCCTGGCACTGCAGCGCCAGGCCCCGGCAGAGGTGGCGGCGCACTTCGACTTCGCCGACGACGGCAGCTTCACCTTCGATATCGCCTGCTTCGAGGCGGTCGCGGCGTGACCGCCGACTTTCCGATTTGGCATGATCCCGAGCCCCGTATTACAGTTCCGGCATGAAGATCTCCGAGATCCGCGCCTTCCTGGCGGTCGCCGAAGTGGGCTCCATGCACGGCGCCGCGGCCCGCCTCAATCTCACTCAGCCGGCGGTGTCGCGGCTCGTCCAGCGCCTCGAGGCCGAACTCGGCGCCGTGCTGTTCGACCGCTCCTGCAAGCCGCCGACGCTGACCCCCGCGGGCCGGCAGGCGCTGACGCACGGGCGGCGCGTGCTGCAGGCCCTCGACGACCTCGCGGGCAGCGTGACCGACGGCAGCGAGCCGCACGGCAGCTTCCGCCTCGGGGTCTCGCTCGGCCTCTCCCAGCTGGTGCTGAACGAACCGCTCGAGGACCTGCGCCGCAAGTTTCCCAGCCTGGTCTTCCAGGTCAGCAGCGCCTGGAGCGGCGACCTGGTAAAGGACGTCGAAAGCAATGCCATGAACGCTGCCGTCGTGCTGTCGCCGGACCACGGCGAACCGGCCAGCACGGCGCCGATGAAGAAAGTCGGCACCGACCGCCTGATGGTGGTGGCCCCGGTCGCCTCGGCCCTCCCGCCGCGCGCTTCGCTGGCCGAGCTGGCCGGCCACGGCTGGGTGCTGCACCCCGAAGGCTGCAGCTACCGCAGCGCCCTGCAACGCGGCCTGGCCCGGGCGGGTGCGCCTTTCGCCGTCGCGGTCGAGGCCTTCGACCAGGAGCTGCAGCTCTCCCTCGTCGCCCGCGGCAACGGCCTCGGCCTGGTGCCGAGCTGCCTGCTGCGGCACAGCGCCTATCAAAGCCGGTTGCGCTGCATCGAGGTGCCGGACCTCGACTACCGTCTGGCCGTATGGATCGTCCGCAGCCGCTTCATCGCTTCGCTGGCGCCGGTCGTCGAGATCCTTGAAGCCGCCATCCAGCACATGCTGGCCGCCTCAGATCATGCCGAATTCGCATAATATCTTTCACCAAATTGAATTTGCGGAATTATCTCCTGCTCCCTAGATTTCCCGGCAGGCAGTTTCTCCCGCCCCCCGGATTCCCACGGAGCCTTGCCCGATGACCCCTTCCGCTGAAGCCACCGCGTCGCGGCCCTCCCTGCCCGGCTGGCGCACGCCGCTGGTGGTGATCGCCGCCGGCTGCCTGCTGGCCCTGCTGTCCTTCGGCTTCCGCTCCAGCTTCGGGCTGTTCCTGGCGCCGATGTCGGGCGACTTCGGCTGGGGCCGCGAGGTCTTCGCCGTCGCCATCGCCCTGCAGAACCTGCTGTGGGGCCTGTCGCAGCCGGTTGCCGGCGCCCTGGCCGACCGCTACGGGGCCGGCCGGGTGCTGACCGTCGGCGCCCTGATCTACGCCCTCGGCCTCTACCTCATGGCCGGCGCCTCGACCCCCGCCATGCTGACGCTCTCGGCCGGCGTGCTGGTCGGCGTCGGCGTTGCCGGGGCCTCCTTCGCCATCGTGCTGGCCGCCTTCGCCCGGCTGATGCCCGAGGACAAGCGCTCCTGGGCGCTCGGCATCGGCACCGCCGCCGGCTCGGCCGGCCAGTTCTTCGTCGTGCCGCTGGGCCAGTCCTTCATCACGGCCTATGGCTGGTCCACGGCCCTGACCATCTTCGCCGCCCTCGCCCTCATCATGGTGCCCTGCGCGGCAGCCTTGGCCGGGCGTTCCGAGCGCGGCGGCCTGCACTACCAGTCGGCCGGCGGCGCCCTGAAGGAAGCCTTCGCGCATCCGAGCTACAAACTGCTGACGCTGGGCTTCTTCGTCTGCGGCTTCCACGTGGCCTTCATCCAGACCCACCTGCCGGCCTATATCACCGATATGGGCCTCGACGCCGGGCTGGCCGCCTGGGCGCTGGCCATCGTCGGCGGCGCCAACATCGTCGGCGCCCTCGCCTCCGGCATGCTGGGCGGGCGCTTCAGCAAAAAGTACCTGCTCTCCGCCCTCTACTTCGCGCGCGCGGTGGCCATCGCCCTCTTCGTCCTCCTGCCGATCAGCAATTTCAGCGTGCTGTTGTTCTCCGCCGTCATCGGCCTGCTCTGGCTGTCGACGGTGCCGCTGACCTCCGGCCTGGTCGCCCAGTTCTTCGGCACCCAGCACATGGCCATGCTGTTCGGCATCGTGTTCTTCAGCCACCAGGTCGGGGCCTTCCTGGGCGTCTGGCTGGGCGGCTACTTCTTCGACCTCACCGGCTCCTACGGTGTGGTGTGGTGGGGCAGCGTGGCCCTCGGCCTGCTGGCCGCCGCCATCCACTGGCCCATCCGCGAGGAAGCCGTCGTCCGCCTCGCCCGCGCCGGCTGATCCGGGGCCGGAGCGCCGCCGTGTCGAGCACCACGCGGGGACTGACGCTCAAGCTGCTGGTCGGCTTCCTCGGCCTGTGGCTGGCGGTGATGGCCGTCGCGCTGCCGCTGGCCGCGCTGCCCGAGAGTGCCGGCGGCCGCGTCCTGGCCGTCTTCTCGCCCGGCCTATCGGCCGATGCCCGCCTGCTCGCCATCGCCGAGGCGGAGGGCCGCCCGGTGCTGAGCTTCCTGGGCGGCCTCGCCTGGCTCGCCGAGTCCGAGTCACCTGGCTTCGTCGGCCGCCTGAGGACCGCGGGCGCCTGGGCCGCCTACCATCCCGACAGCTTCGCGGTGCTGCCACAGGGCGGCTGCTTCTATATCTCGGTCCACCCGCCGGGCCTGCCCCAACCTCATCCGCCAATTTAAGAGAGCGGAAATAGCGACGCCATTTCAATCCGTTGGAAGCCGATGCTTACTTCACTCTGAGCATGAGATCGGCCGCCTACTCCAGCCGTTCGACGGTCACCGCCGCGCCGTCGCGCACCGCAGCCAGCGCCTTCACGTCGTCCAAGGCGTCGGCCCAGATGTTGGCCGGCGAGGCCAGGCGGATCTCATCGCGGCGCGAGACGGGCGTCGGGCCGAAGCCGATGGCGATGGCGTCGCCGTCGGTCCAGAAGGCGATCTCGCCGGCTTCCACCACCGCCTTGGCCTCCGGCTCGCGCGGGACGCTGACGGGGGTGTCGAAGTAGACCTCCTTGCCCCAGGTCCGGGCGGTCGAGTGGATCGGCAGGGCGTCGAGTATCGCCTGGGCGGTCGGCGTGCCGCGGGTCTCGATCCGGATCGAGACGGCTCCTGCGGAAATACGAAGCTGGGGCATGACCGCAGCATTCTAAAGTCGGGGCCGCGCGGACCAAAAAAGAAAAGGGCCGGCGCGACCTTGCGGTCGGCTGCCGGCCCTCTTCGGGTCGCTGTCGCGCGGCTTAACGCGAATAGAACTCGATGACCAGATGCGGCTCCATCGAGACCGGATAGGGCACGTCGGCCAGCTTCGGCTCGCGGATGTAGGTCGCCTTCATCTGGCCGTGGTCGATCTCGATGTAGTCCGGCAGATCGCGCTCGGGCGACTCGACGCCCTGCAGCACCAGCGGCAACTCGCGGCTCTTGGCCTTCACCTGGACCACATCGCCGTCCTGCACCAGATAGGAGGGGATGTTGACGCGCTTGCCGTTCACGGTGATGTGGCCGTGGTTGACGAACTGGCGGGCGGCGAAGACCGTCGGCACGAACTTGGCGCGGTAGACCACGGCGTCCAGGCGGCGCTCCAGCAGGCCCACAAGGTTCTCACCGGTATCGCCACGGCGCCGGGAGGCTTCCTCGTAGTAGCGGCGGAACTGCTTCTCGCCGATGTTGCCGTAGTAGCCCTTCAGCTTCTGCTTGGCCGCCAGCTGGATGCCGTAGTCGGTCGGCTTGCGGCGACGCTGGCCGTGCTGTCCAGGGGGATACTCGCGCTTGTTGAAGGGGCTCTTGGGACGGCCCCAGAGGTTGACGCCGAGGCGGCGATTGATCTTGTACTTGGACGCAATGCGCTTGGACATGGCTGCGCCGTTCCTTTCTTTCATCGATGCCGGCCCGTGGTTTTCGGCCGGCCTTGTTGTTCCGGTAGTCCCAGGAGCCGCCCGGCCGGAAAACTCCGGCCTTTTCGCCGCCGCGCCTTTAGGGCAAACCTTGAGGACGCGCCAGCGGGGTTCCTGGGCGGGGTGGGGGCACGTTGGCCCTCCCGCATTCCCGGAAAGGAAGCCGGGACTATACGCAGGGACGCCGGAATGTCAAATGGTCCGAAGGCGCGCGCAATGCCGCCTGAAACGCCCTGGAATCCTTGTTTATGCCCCCCTCCCGCGCCCGCCT
The DNA here is from genome assembly GCA_009377535.1 of Kiloniellaceae bacterium. Taxonomy (GTDB): domain Bacteria; phylum Pseudomonadota; class Alphaproteobacteria; order Kiloniellales; family Kiloniellaceae; genus Pelagibius. The sequence continues at coordinate 44,826 of WHTV01000020.1, read as the reverse complement.
GCCGGACCACCACAAAGGCCTCTTGCTGACCAGCCTGGGCGTCCTCGCCCTGACCCCGGACAGCCTGCTGGTGCGCCTGATCGACGCCGATCCCTTCACCCTGCTGGTCTGGCGCGGGCTGCTGCAGGCCCTCGGCGTCCTGGCCATCCTGGCGGTGCTCCACCGCGGCCGCGTCGCCGCGCCCTTCCGGGCCGTCGGGCGTTGGGGCCTTGTGCTGGCGGTGGTTTTCGCCGCCGGCACCGTCTTCTTCATCCTGGCGCTCAGCCTGACCGCGGTGGCCGACGTGCTGGTCATCGTCGCCGCCGCCCCGCTGGCCGCCGCCGTCCTCAGCCTGGTCTTTCTCGGCGAGGGCGTGCCCCTGCGCACCTGGATCGCCATCTCCCTCACCCTCGTCGGCATCGCGCTGCTGGTCTCGGAGGATCTCGGCTCCGGCTCGCTGCTGGGCGACCTCGCGGCGGCCGCCTGCGCGCTCTGCATCGGCGCCACCTTCACCATCACCCGCCATGGGCGCGCCGTCAGCATGGTCCCGGCCATGGCCCTGGCCGGGCTGGTCACCGCCGCGATGGCGCTGCCCTTCGCTCTGCTGCTGGAAGACGGTCCCTGGCTCTTTGCCGGCGCGCAGCTCGGCTACACCCTGGCCATGGGGCTCGTCGTGGTGCCGGTCTCCTTCGCTTTGATCACCCTGGGCCCGCGCTACCTGCCGGCAGCGGAGGTCGGGCTGCTGATGCTGCTGGAGACGGTGCTGGGGCCGCTCTGGGTGTGGCTGGTCCTGGGCGAGCACCCCGGCGAACTGGCGCTGGCCGGCGGCGCCCTGGTGGTGCTGACGCTGGCCGGCCATGCCGCCACCGGCGGCCGGCGGCAGCCCGCCTTGACGCCGGGGGGCCCATGATCAGGGTCACCAACACCATCGAGCTGGATCCCGGCGAAATCGAAGAAACCTTCGTGCGCGCCGGCGGCCCCGGCGGGCAGAACGTGAACAAGGTGGCGACCGCCGTCCAGCTGCGCTTCGACCTGCGCCATTCGCCCTCGCTGCCCGCGGCGCTGCGCGCCCGCGCCGAACGCCTGGCCGGCAGGCGGCTGACCAAGGAAGGCGAGCTGGTCATCACCGCCAACCGCTTCCGCAGCCAGGAGCGCAACCGCGAAGACGCCGTAGCCCGCCTGGTCGAGCTGCTGCGCAAGGCCGCCATCCCGCCGGCGCCGCGCAAAGCCACCCGCACACCCTTCGCCGCCAAGCGCAAGCGCTTGGAGTCCAAGATCCGCCGCGGCGAGATGAAGAAACTGCGCCGCGGGCCGGCCGCCGAGGATTGAAGGCGGGGGAAAGCCCCCCGGATTCTGAAAGTCGAGCAGGCGTTGTCTCGACGGGCGGCTTCCAAGGCGCCCTTTGAGCCGGCGTGGACATCCGCAGGTGGTGAGTTTTGGCTACGAAGACTTGTAGGTGATGAGCTTATAGCTCGCGAAGCAAAAGTAAGCGCCTAATGCGCCCTCAACCCAGCGCCGAGTGCGCCCATAGGCGGCAACGACAGGCGCGGTAGAGAATGCCACCGCATATGCCCAATGCCCCGCAAACGAGATGATCGCAGTTCCAAGAACAACTATTCCGCCAACCCAAATTGGCGCTTGGCCGTCCATCGCAAGCGACATGATCGCGATCCAGACCAAAGCGGCTTTGGCATTGGTCATCTGGATGATGAAACCGCGACGATAGTAGGACCAGCCCCCGCCCTTAACCGCAATCGCCTTGAGCTGCAGGCCCTTTGTAGTCAACGCGGATTTGAACGCTTTGAATGCGAGCCAGAGCAGGTAGAAGGCCCCTGCAATTTTAAGGACCGTCATCACGGAGGCGTAAAGCGTGATCAGTGCCGTCAGCCCGAGCAACGTCAGGCTTCCCCAAGCGAGGGACCCGGTAGCGATTCCACAGGCGAGCGACTTTCCTTCGGTCCTGCCGATGGACATGGAGGTTCCGATAACTGCAAGGATGTTGGGCCCCGGCGTGAATATGCCAATCATGAAGACGCCGTAAGCAAGCAGAATCCCGGTTGTGTATTGTTCGATCATGGTGGCTCACTTTGACATTCGCTTCATCATCGAGGCTGAACGTACCAGTTTGCCACGTCAATATCCGCAGAACGCCGTCCGCCTTCCCAGCTTTGGAAAAGCGCTCCTTCCCGACGGAGCGACCGGATTCACACACCTTTGCTGTTCCCCCAGGCCGTCATCCCGGACAAGCGAGCGCATGCGAGCGCGATCCGGGAACCATGGTGGGGCAGCGCCTGGCCTGGGCATGGGCCCTCGCATCAAGTGCGAGGGTGACGATGGGGGTGGCGGCATCGCTCCTGCGTGCCTTACCTCCGGACAACAACCGCGTCCACCGAATGCTTCTCTCTCACAAGGGCGCTGTCATAGTGGCGGGCGGTCCGGTTCCTCGGGCGGGACTTCCGGCCGCTCCGGGTAGTCGGGCTCGTCCGGCGGGATCTCGGGATGCTCCGGCCGGTCCGGCGGCACCTCCGGCCGGACGGGTTCGTTGGGAGGAATCTCCGGCTGATCCGGCTGGTCGGGCGGAATTTCCACCGGCGGCCTGTCCGGCTCCGGCATCGGCGGCACCGGCTCCGGCGGCGGCTCAGGCGGCGGCCTCGGCGTTCCGGCTTCCATTTTCGGGTTTGCCCGCCGCATCGCCACCTCCCGCCAACTGTGGGTCCTGAATGCCGTCGACTCCCGAACGCTACGAGTCGAGCTTGGGTTCCTCCAGCACCTGACTCGGTGCCGGCTCGTGCGGCACCAGGGATTTCTTCTCCTCGCTGCTCCAGGAGGCGATCCGCACGCCGACCAGCTTGCTGCCTTCCGTCGGCTCGTCCGTCACGGTCTCCCAGATGTGCAGGCCCTCGTTGTCGAGGAAGAAGGTATGGTCGCCGAAGTTCTGCTTCAGCGCCGGCATCGAAGGATTGTCCTCCGGCACCACGCTGGCGCCGGTCTCTTCCTGCACTCTTTGCATCTGCGGTTCGCTAAGCCTCATGATCTCTTACCTTTCGCTGGGAATCGCTTGGGGAAGGGGTCGCGCCGTTCCTCCGCCGGAATCACGGCCCGCGGCTGTCTTGCTGCTTGAGCGTTTGCACTACCCCCAATATATTTTCAGCTCAAATCTTTTCAAGTCAAAGCACTGGAGTGCCTCGAAGTTGACGCCAGAACAGGGAGTTGCGCCATGCAGGCCGTGGGGGATCGCGAGACGAAAACCGGGCGCAAAGCTGCCGGGCGGCGCCTTGCCGAGCGGCAGGCCGACCCCGCGCGCGAGGTGCTGACCGCGCTGAGGCGCATCATCCGCGCCACCGACTTGCATTCCAAGCAACTCGACCGCGAGGTCGGGCTTACCACGCCGCAGGCCGTGGTGCTGCAGGCCGTGCGCGACCTCGGCGAAGTGACGAGCGGCCAGCTGTCGCGCCGCGTCAGCCTCAGCCAGGGCACGGTGACCAGCATCCTCGACCGCCTGGAGGGTCGCGGCCTGGTCGAGCGCTATCGCAGCGCCGCCGACCGCCGCATCGTGCACAGCCGCCTGACGCGCCAGGGCCGCGCCCTGCTGCGCAAGGCCCCGCCCCTGCTGCACGAACGCTTCACCGAGGCCTTCCGGCGCTTGAGCCCGGCGCGCCAGACCCGCATCCTCGCCACCCTCGACGAGGTCGCCGCGATGATGGGCGCCGCCGAGCTCGACGCCGCGCCGCTGCTGGATACCGGCTCGCCGGCCAACCGCGCGGAGTGAGGTGCGGCGGTCGCAATCGCGCCGCTCTTGCGCCCACTACAACTGTCATGCGCGGACTTATATGAGGCCGGCGGGTGACAGAATTGGAAGGCGGAAGCGTCGGTGCGATAGCCACGGCCGATGTGCGAATCCGGTAGGATCAAGCGCGAGGGTGACAACCTGGAAAGCGGCTCTGCCTCTCACCCTCCCGCTCGAGGCAGGAAAGCTACCCTCGCCCGATGAAGGGCATTTTGGTCGACATGATGGTTATGAACTGCACGTTGGCCTCCAGCGGCAGGCCGGCCATGTGGACCACGGCATTAGCCACGTGGGCGACGTCCATGGTCGGCTCCGGCTTGATGGTGCCGTCGGCCTGCGGTACGCCGGCGCCCATGCGCTCGGTCATGTGCGAGGCGGCGTTGCCGATGTCGATCTGGCCGCAGGCGATGTCGTAGGGCCGCCCGTCGAGGGAGATCGAACGCGTCAGGCCGGTAACCGCGTGCTTGGAGGTGGTGTAGGGCGCCGAGCCCGGCCGCGGCACGTGGGCCGAGATCGAGCCGTTGTTGATGATGCGTCCGCCCTGCGGCTTCTGGCGCTGCATCAGCCGGAAGGCGCCCGAGGCGCAGAGGAACATGCCGTTCAGGTTCACGTCGATGACCTTCTTCCAGGCGCTCCAGGTGAGATCGCCGAAATTGGTCGCCGGCACGTTGGTACCCGCGTTGTTGAAGATCACGTCGAGGCGGCCGAACCCGCTTTCGATCTTGGCGAACATCGCCTCGACGGCGTCCGGGTCGCTGACGTCGCAGGGCAGCAGCAGCAGGCCGCCGCCGGCTTCGGCGTCCGTCTCCTTCAGCGCGTCCTCGCGCCGCGCGCAGATGGCGACCTTGTAGCCCGCCTTGGCCAGCGCCAGCGCCGCCGCCCGTCCGATGCCCGAGCTCGCGCCCGTCACCAATGCCGTTCCTGCCATCACAGTCCTCCCAGGTTGCTTGCGTAGGTTCGAATGCGTTCCGCGTGGCCCCACGAGCGACTACCCGCCGCTGCGCTTGGCGCCCTTACCCTTCTTGCCACGGAGGGCGACGATCACGCCGTGCAGGGTGTTGACCTCGCTTTCCGTCGGCACCATGCGCTGAAACATGTTGCGCAGATTGCGCACCATGGAGGGGCGCTTTTCCGGTGGAAACAGAAAGCCGGTCTCGTCGAGCTCCGCCTCCAGACGCTCGAAGAAGTTTACCAGCTCCGCCTTGCTGGCGGGCGCGCCGGCGTTGGTGTCCAAACGGCGCGGCGGCGTCTCGTCGTGGGCGAGGAACCAGGCATGGCCGACCAGCAGCACCGCCTGCGCCAGGTTCAGCGAGGCGAAGGCGGGGTTGAGCGGCACCGTCACCGCCGTGTCGGCCAGCGCGATGTCGTCGTTCACCAGGCCGGAGCGTTCGGGTCCGAACATCAATCCGGTCCGGCGCCCGGCAGCCGCCTCGTGGCGCAGCTCCAGGGCCGCCTGGTTCGGCGTCACGATCGGCTTCACCATGCCGCGCGTGCGCGCCGTGGTGGCGTAGACGCGCTGCAGGTCGGCAATCGCCGCCTCGGTCGAGGCGAAGAGCTGCGCGCTCTCGAGGACCGACAGCGCGCCGGAGGCCGCCGCCTCGGCGGTGGCGGAGGGCCAGCCGTCGCGCGGGCGGACCAGGCGCAGCTCCGAGAGACCGCAGTTGAGCATGGCGCGGGCCACCATGCCGATGTTCTCGCCGAGTTGCGGACGCACCAGGATGACCACCGGGCCCGGCGGCAGGGCGGTCTTGCGGGAGCGGTCGGTGCCGGACATCGCCTACCTCTGCCTGCGGTGCTATTGCGGCTGCAAGGACTTGGCGCGCTGCACGGCTTCGGCCAGCGGCATGCCGACTTCGAGATCTTCGTGGAAGAACAGGCGGAACACCGCCTCGCCGAGCGGCGTCAGCGACGGGCCGGCCTCGGGATCGCCGATCAGGCCGGTCAGCTCCGGCCCCAGCGCGTAGCCGCCGAGGCCCCACACCGTGGCCAGGATGAAGGAGGCCTCGCGCGCTCGCGCCGGCTCGTCGCTGGCCAGCAGCACGACGCCGCGGCGCAGGCTGTCCGGCTCGAAGCTGAACATGAAGGGCCAGGTGCCCAACTCGAAGCGCGCCAGCATGCCCTTGTTGAACGAGGCGGCGGCAGCGATCTCCGCGAGCCGCTGGCGTGGCCCGACGACGATCACCAGATCCGCCCCCGGCGCCAGCTCCGCCAGGTCCCGGCCGGCTTCCGGCAGGGGCCCGGTCTCGACCACCGGGATTGCCAGGCCGCTGACGCTCGCAAAGGGCGCCGCGGCCCTCTCCAGTTCCGGCTGCACGCCGGCCGTATCGGCGGCGAAGAGCGCCAGCGCGAGGTCGCCGCTGCGGCGCCAGAAGCTGTTCGCCGGCAGACCGAAACGCAGCCGCGCCTCGCCGCGGTCGACCAGCCGGGTGAAAGCCTTCAGCACCGTCTCACGCTGCACCTGCTGGCCGTCCGTGGTCTCCACGGACGATGGGCCGGACGCCTCGCCGGCCGTCTGCGCGGCGAGCGGCAGGGGCAGGAGCGCTGCGGCAAACACCAGGGCGGCCAGTCTCATTCCGCCGCCTCCCAGTACCCACTATCAGGATTAGAGGCGTCATGAGACGGCCAGGGGCGCTCCGTGGCTAGGAGCGCCGGCGCAGGCGATGTCGGCCATCGGCAAGCCGGCGCGACCCACGGGTCCGGCCTGTGGCCGGCCCGAGGACAGGCTATGCCCACGGGTCGCCCCCGGCCGCCCGCAGGGTCGCTTTTCGCTCCGCACCCGGGGCGTCGCCGCGCTTGCCCGATGCACCACATCGCGCTGCGCGCAGCTCCTGCCGGATGCGGTCGAAAAGTCGATCTCATGATGCCTCTAATCCTGATAGTGGGTACTCGGCACCACCGCGCCGTCCTGGAACAGCTTCCAGGTGATGCCGTCGTGCAGTGCGTTGAAGGAGGCGTCGATGATGTTGGTGGAGACGCCGATGGTGGCCCAGCGCCGGCCGTTGGCATCGGCGCTCTCGATCATCACGCGGGTCACCGCCCGGGTGCCTGCCTGCGGCGTCAGGATGCGCACCTTGTAGTCGACCAGGCGCATGTCCTGCAGCTGCGGATAGATCGGCACCAGGGCTTTGCGCAGCGCGGTATCGAGGGCGTTCACCGGGCCGTTGCCGTCGGCCACCTCCATCTTGGCCTGGCCGGCGACCTCCAGGGTCACCGTCGCCTCGGATTCGGTAACCAGTTCGCCGCGCGCGTTCCAGCGGCGGTCGTCCATGATGCGGAAGCGGGCCAGCGTGAAGTAGTTCGGCACCTCGCCGCGCGCGCGGCGCGCCAGCAGCTCGAAGGAGGCTTCGGCGCCATCGTAGGCGAAGCCCTCGAACTCGCGCGCCTTGACCTGCTCCACCAGCTTGTTGACGCCGGGGTCCTGCGGGTCGAGCTCGATGCCGATCTCGCCGAGGCGCGCCAGGATGTTGGCGCGGCCGGCCTGGTCGGAGACCACGATGTGGCGGCGGTTGCCGACCAGCGCCGGATCGATGTGCTCGTAGCTGCGCGGGTCCTTGGCGACGGCGGAGACGTGCAGCCCGCCCTTGTGGGCAAAGGCCGACTCGCCGACATAGGCGGCGTTGCGCACGGGCTGGCGGTTGAGCCGCTCGTCGAGCAGCCGCGAGACGTGGGTGAGCTGCGACAGCGCGTGATCGTCGAGGCCGATGTCGTAGTCGCTCTTCAGCTTCAGCGAGGCGATCAGCGAGATGAGGTTGGCGTTGCCGCAGCGCTCGCCGAGGCCGTTGACGGTGCCTTGCACCTGGCGCGCGCCGGCGCGGATCGCCGCCAGCGAGTTGGCCACGGCGTTCTCGGTGTCGTTGTGGCAGTGGATGCCGACCTGGCTGCCGGGGATCCTGTCGCAGACAGCCCCGACGATGCGCTCCACCTCGTCGGGCAGGGCGCCGCCGTTGGTGTCGCAGAGCACCACCCAGCGCGCGCCCGCCTTGTGGGCCGCCTCGATGCACTCCAGCGCGTAGGCCGGATTGGCCTTGTAGCCGTCGAAGAAATGCTCGGCGTCGAACATCACTTCGTTCTTGCGGGTCAGCGCATGGGCGACGGACTCCGCGATCATGGCGACATTCTCCTGACGCGGAATCTCCAGCGCCACGTCGACGTGGAAGTCCCAGGCCTTGCCGACCATGCAGATGGCATCGGCCGCGGAGTTCACCAGCGCCGCGAGGCCGGGATCGTTCGCGGCGCTGCGCCCCGGCCGCCGGGTCATGCCGAAGGCGACGAAGCGGCTGGTCTTGAACTGCGGCGGCTCGGCGAAGAAGGCGTCGTCAGTGGGGTTGGCGCCGGGCCAGCCGCCCTCGACGTAGTCGACGCCGAGCCGGTCGAGGGCGCGCGCGATGGCGACCTTGTCGGGGACTGTGAAGTCCACGCCCTGGGTCTGCGCCCCGTCGCGCAGGGTCGAATCGAAGAGATAGACCCGCCTGTCGTTCACCATGTCACTGTCCTGGCCCCATCCGAGCCGCTATTCAGCACAGGCAGGGGGGTACGTCAACTTGGGGAGCCCGGCCGCAGGCGCGCAGGTTCCGGATATATCGGCCGCGTGCGGCGCTCTAGCCTCTCCCCATGAGCCTCTGCCCCACGACAGCCCTGTCCGGCCTCCTCTCACACCAGCGGCACGTCCTGCGCCGGCAGACCGGCGCCGTGGGTGAAGCAGCGCCCCTCCTCGACCAGCCAGTCGCGGAAGGCGATGACCTTCGGCTTGCGCGCGGCAGCCGTGGTGGTGAGCGCGAAGTAGCTCATCGAGCCTTCCAGCGCGCGGTCGAAAAGGCGCACCAGCCGCCCGGCCCGCAGATCGTCGTCGGCCAGCGCCGCCCAGGTCAGCGCCACGCCCTGGCCGTGGATCGCCGCCTGCAGCAGCATGTAGCTGCTGGGAAAGGTCGGCCCGGCCTTGGCATTCACGCCGGTTGCGTTCAAGAGGGTGAGCCAGACCTCCCAGTTCGCCATGGAGTTCACCTCCAGGCGGGTCGACTCGCTGTGCAGCAGCACGTGATGGCGCAGGTCGGCCGGCCGGCGCAGCGGCGGCCCCTTGGCCAGCAGATCGGGGCTGGCCACGGCGAAGACCGTCTCGTGCATGATCGGTATCGCGGCAAGGCCCGGGAACGGGCCCTGGCCGAAGCGGATCGCCATGTCGACGGTATCGGCCTCGGCATGCACGTCGATCAGCACCGGATCGGGGCGGATGCGGACGTCGACTTCGGGGTGAAGCTGATAGAAGCGGCCGAGCCGCGGGATCAGCCACTTCACCGCCAAGGAGGGACTGACAGAGACTGTCAGGATGCCGCCCTCCTCTTCCTGGCGCAGCTCCTCGATCTTGTCGAAGAGGCGCCGGAAGGCGATCTCCGCCGTCGCCGCCAGCTCCTCGCCTTTTTCGGTGAGGGTGAGGTTGCGCGGCCCGCGGTGAAACAGGGCGAAACCGAGGCTGGCCTCGAGCTGCTTGATCTGCTGGCTGACGGCGCCCTGGGTGATATGCAGCTCGGCCGCCGCCTTGGTGAAGCTGAGGTGGCGGGCCGCCACCTCGAAGGTGCGCAGGGCCGGCAACGGCAGGGCGGCCATCAGGCGGTCTCCCGATCCATCTTCACATTAGCTTGGCTTATGCCAAGCATTACAAATGATCGTTTGCCGAAAACCAGCGTTTACCCGATATTTTTGGTCAGAAGCAAGCCTTCCTGTCAACACTTCCTCCAACGCAAACTAATCAGGTGACCTAATGTCGAGCCTTTCCACCGGGGCCTCCCGCAAGGTCCCCGCAAGCCTTCGTCTCTCCTCGTCCACGACGGCGCAACTCGGCCGCCCCGACCTGCGCTGGCGTGCGGTGCGCAATCCCCTCGGCCGGGGCCTGCTGTGGCTGTTCCTCATGGCCGCCCGGCCGCTGGTCGTCTGGCGGCAGCGCCTGCGCGACCGCGACTACCTGCAGCGCCTGCCGGACTACCTGCTGCGCGACATCGGCCTCGACGCCGCGGCGTTGCGCGAGGAGTCCCGCAAGCCCTTCTGGCGGCCCTGAGCCCGCCGTCGGGCCCCTTGAGATCGCTGAGACAGCCCTTTCTGGCAGGCTCAAAACGCCAGACACCTCAACCTGCTAGCCTCAAGCAGCGGGCGGCCTTCCCCCAAGGCCTCCCGCTGCTCTTTTCTTGTCCCGGCCCCAAAGCGGGCGCGGCAGCGCCCTATTCCGGCCGCAACTGCGAGTGAACCTCCGGCAGGCGCCAGCCGACATACAGGCAGCATGAAGAGGTCATCAGGATGATGCACAAAGCCCCTCCCGCCCGGGTCCGCTGGCTCGCCGTCGCTGTGCTCGCCCTCGCCGCGGCCCTGCCGGCGGCCGGCCAGGCCGGAATCGCGGACGGAACGACCGCCGGGCGCCTGAATGCCGCCGCGCTGGCGCGCACCCAGGCCCGGGTGGTCTACGACCCCGCCTACGTCCGCCTCTCTTACCCCGGCGGCGACGTCGCCGCCGACCGCGGCGTCTGCGCCGACGTCATCGTGCGTGCCTACCGCGCCCTTGGCATCGACCTGCAGCAGCTGGTGCACGAGGACATGACGGCGGCCTTCGAGGCCTACCCGCGGCACTGGGGCCTGCGCCGGCCCGACAGCAACATCGACCATCGGCGGGTGCCCAACCTGGAGGCCTTCCTGAAGCGCCAGGGCGCCGCCCTGGCGATCACCGACGATCCGCGCGCCTACCGGACCGGCGACCTGGTCGCCTGGAACCTGCGGGGTGCTGCGGGCTTCCTGCCGCACATCGGCATCGTGACGGACCGCCCCGGCGCCTCCGGCCGGCCCCAGGTAGTGCACAACATCGGCGCCGGACCGCGGCTGGAGGACGTGCTGTTCGACTGGCCGATCACCGGCCACTACCGCTACCTGCCGGAGGCCGCCGCCGGCAGCAACTGACGTCGCCGTTCAGAGGGTCTCTTGCGGCGGAGTCTCGGCCGCAGCCCGCCGCAGGGACTCGATCCGCTCGGCGACCTGCTGGGCCTCGGCGATGCCGTAGAAGGCCTCGATGCGGTAGCTGCCCCCGGCGCTGCGCTGCCACCAGGGCAGCTTGCGGCTGACGAAAACGACGGTGCCGCGGTCCCCCCTCTGACTGGGTGTCGCCGGTGCCACCAGGGTGTCGTCGAGCGCCGCCGGCGCGAAGGCCCGCTGTCGCTTGAAGGGCCAGTCCTCCAGGACGAGCACGCGGCGGTCGGTGACGGCGTAGACCGTGCGGCCCGCCGCGCGCCGCGCCACCCAGGGTGCGGCGAGCAGCCAGAGGGAATAGAGCATCGCCACGGCGAGGAAGACGGTGAGCAGCAGGCCGCGCAGGCCGCCTGGCCAGTTGGGCACGAAGCTCAGCCAGAGGAAGCCGACGATGACGGCGACGCCGAGCAGGCCGCGGATCACCTGCGGCAGCCGGGCGCGCGCCAGCACCTGCGGGTCGGGCCGGTCGGCCCAGACCAGCGTCTCGCCAGGCTCGAGCACGGCGCGCGCGGCCTCGAGGGGATCGGAGGCGTTGCTCATTCCGCATTTTCCGCGGCGGCTCTTTCGCGCTGTCTGAGGCGCCCGATCTCTCCAGCCACCTCGCGCGCCCCGCGGATGCCGAAGAATCCCAGGATCTCCTCGTCCCCGCTCATCGATACCGGCCATTCCCACCGCGGGGGGAATGGCGGGCCGCCCATCCATCGGGCCGGCAGGGAGGGCTTCATCTTCATCCACGGCAAGTCGTACCACGTGCGCTTGTTGAAGATAACATCGCCGCGACCGTCGGCGTCGGTCCGCAGTACGATGCGGTGCAGCGTGCTGGGCATGGCCGAGCGGCAGCGCTCGACCGGCCAGGTCCGGATGATCAGCACGCGCCGATCGGTGACTGCATAGACCACCCAGCGGCTGAACAGTGCTACCAAAAGAAGCGACAGCGCGATGACAAGGCAGGCCGCGAGAATACCGACGATCAGATTCCCCACGGACCATGCGCCGGCGATCTCGTCGGCCAGAACGTGGAACCAGAGAATGAAGTGCAGGAGGACGAAAGCCGCGAAAAGGTAGCTGGGAAGCCGCGTCCCGGCAAACTTGGAGCGCGCCAGCGCCCAGGCGCCCGGCCGGCCAGCCCAGACCAGCGTCTCGGCCGGCGCCAGTCGTGAGCCTGCCACTTCGCGGGCCTCGGCCATGCATTGCGCCCCCAGGTTGATGCCCGCGCACCTTTCCGGTTTCGCGCCAGTGCGTCAAGCCGGCACGGCGGATGCGCGTGGTCTCCACCATCGACTACATGCTGGAGGATTAGCCGCCAGACGGCCCCCTGCTCCAGGCAGCCTGCGCGACTCCAGGGTTAACCGGGCTTTTTGCGCAGCTCCGAGGCGGCTTTTCCTGTGGAAAAAGGGGGCCAAGACGCGTAAAACCGCGGTCCTACGTACGTGAAGGAATGAAAGAGGTCCGCCATGGCCACCCCCTGGATGCCCGACAGCTGGCGCGGCAAGCCGATCCGGCAGGTTCCGGACTATGCCGACAAGTCCGCGCTTGAGCGCGTGGAAAAGCAGCTTGCCGACTATCCGCCGCTGGTCTTTGCCGGCGAGGCGCGCCGCCTGCGCGAGCAGCTCGGCGATGTGGCCGAGGGCAAGGCTTTTCTGCTCCAGGGCGGCGACTGTGCGGAAAGCTTCGTCGAGTTCCATGCCAACAACATCCGCGACACCTTTCGGGTGATGCTGCAGATGGCGGTGGTCCTGACCTTCGGGGCCGCCTGCCCGATCGTGAAGGTCGGCCGCCTGGCCGGCCAGTTCGCCAAGCCGCGCTCGACGCCCACCGAAGTGATCGACGGCGTCGAGCTGCCGAGCTACCGCGGCGACATCATCAACGGCATCGAGTTCACCAGGGAGTCACGCGAGCCGGACCCCGAGCGCCTGGTGCGCGCCTACAACCAGGCCGCGGCAACGCTGAACCTGCTGCGCGCCTTCGCTCAGGGCGGCTTCGCCGACCTGCACAAGGTGCACCAGTGGAACCTGGAGTTCGTCTCCGACGGGGCCCAGGGCCAGCGCTACGAGGAGCTGGCCAGCCGCATCGACGAGGCGCTCAACTTCATGCGCGCCTGCGGCGTCGAGCCGCAGACGGTAGCGGCACTGCGCGAGACCGACTTCTACACCAGCCACGAGGCGCTGCTGCTGTGGTACGAGCAGGCGCTGACCCGCACCGACAGCCTGACCGGCAAGTGGTACGACTGCTCGGCTCACATGCTGTGGATCGGCGATCGCACCCGCGACCCGGAAGAAGCGCACGTCGAATTCATGCGCGGTATCCACAATCCGATCGGCATGAAGTGCGGCCCGACCACCGATCCCGACGAGCTGATCCGCCTCATCGACGCCCTCAATCCGAAGAACGAGGCGGGGCGCCTGACGCTCATCGCCCGCATGGGCCACGACAAGGTGGCCGATCACCTGCCGGCGCTGATCCGCGCCGTGCAGCGCGAAGGCAAGAAGGTGGTGTGGTCCTGCGACCCGATGCACGGCAACACCATCAAGTCGCCGAGCGGCTACAAGACGCGACCCTTTGACCGCGTGCTGGCGGAGGTGAAGAACTTCTTCGCCGTGCACCGCGCCGAAGGCAGCTACGCCGGCGGCGTCCACTTCGAGATGACCGGCCAGGACGTCACCGAGTGCATCGGCGGCGCCCAGGCCATCAGCGACGAGACGCTGGGCGACCGCTACCACACCCACTGCGATCCACGCCTCAACGCCAAGCAGTCTCTCGAACTCGCCTTCCTCATCGCCGAGGCGCTGAAGGACGAGCGCCTGGCGCGCCTGAACGGCGAGAGCGACAAGGTGGCCGCGGCCTCGTAGAGCAGCCAGTCGGCGCTTTTTTGCAGCCCAGCCATCCGACTTTGGCCTCTGGCGCCGCTCGGCGGCTTCGCGCTAGACTCTCCGCCAAGAAGCTCCGACGGCGCACGGCGTGGAAGGATTGAGTGATGCCCGAAGGCCCGAGCCGACCCAAAGCCTCCGACAGCCCGGCGACGGCGCAGTCCGGCCGTGGCGTGAACTGGCCGGCCGACGAGGCCGACATCTCGGCCTGGACGGACGTCTATTTCAAGCGCACCCGCAAGGCGGTGGAACGCTTCGGCGACACCAAGGTGACCTATGCCGTCTTCATGCGTCGCCCGGTGATCTGCGCGCCGCGCCTGGCGCTCGACTGGCTGGCCGAGATCGCCCGGCGGCGCGGCGCCAAGTTCGACGTCGACCTGCGCTACCCAGAGGGCAAGTGGGTCGGCGCCGGCGAGCCGATGTTCTACGTCACCGGCCCGCTGTCGCAGCTCGTCGACCTGGAAACCCTGCTGCTGCAGAAACTGGGGCCCGCCTGTGTGGCCGCCTACAACGCCCATACCATGTGCAGCGACCTGCCGAACGTGGCCTTCCTCGCCATGGACGCGCGCCACTGCGCCGGCACCGAGATGGCCGAGCTGATGGCCTACGCGGCCTCGGTCGGCTCCGAGCGGGCCCGGCGCAAGGTCGGCGCCGTCGGCTTCATCGGCAATGCCACCGACGCGACGGCCCATTACTTCGGCCTCGACGCCGGCCGCGGCACCATGCCGCACGCCTTCATCGGCTATGCCGGCAGCACCCTGCGCGCGGCGGAGATGTACGACGAGACCTTTCCCGACGAGCCGATGACCGTGCTGGTCGATTATTTCGCGCGGGAAGTGACCGACGGCCTCACCTGCTGCCGCCGCTTTCCGCGCCGCGCCGCGGCCGGCAATCTCGCTCTGCGCATCGACACGCCGGGCGGCCGCTTCATCGAAGGGCTGGACCCGCCGGAATCCTATGCGGTGCTGGAGCGCAACGCCCCCGGCGCCCTGCGCGGCTATCGCTCCGACGACGAGTTGCGTTATCTGGTGGGGCCGGGCGTTTCCGCCGCCGCCGTCTGGCGCATGCGCGAATGTCTCAACCGCGAAGGCTTCACCAAGGTGAAGATCGTCGTCTCCTCCGGTTTCGGGCCGGCCAAGTGCCGTCTCATGGCGGACGCCAAGGCGCCGATCGACGTCATCGGCACCGGGTCCTATCTGCCGGGCAAGTGGTCGGAAACCTACGCCACCGCCGACGTGGTGGAATACGACGGCGTGCCACGGGTGAAGGTCGGGCGCGAGTTCCTCTTGCGCCGCTAGGCCGGGTCGCCGATATAAGCTGAGACATGACCGAAGCCGCCGCCACCGATACCCGCGTAGAAGAGCTGATCGAGAACTTCACCTTCCTGGACGACTGGGAGGAGCGCTTCCGCTACCTCATCGACCTGGGGCGCAAGCTGGAGCCGATGGACGAGTCGTTGAAGAGCGAAGCGTCCAAGGTGCGCGGCTGCACCAGCCAGGTCTGGATCGTCGACGAGGTGAAGCCCGGGCCGCCGACCACCCTGCACTTCGTCGCCGACAGCGATGCCCACATCGTCAAGGGCCTGATCGCCGTGCTGCTCGGCATCTACGACGGCCGCACGCCGCAAGACATTCTGGCGATCGACATCAAGCGCGCCCTCGACCAGCTCGGCCTCGAGCAGCACCTCAGCCCCAACCGCGCCAACGGGCTCTTTTCCATGGTCGAGCGCATCCGCGCCCTGGCCGCCCGGGAGGCGGCGGGCACCGCTTCCCCCTCACCCAGCCCCGGCTAAAGGCGCGCCCTTCGGGCTTGCCAAGCCTGCGCAACCCTCTCCCCCTCCCGGGGGCGAGGGATTTGCCAATGGCGCCGGCTTGCCGCCCCTGGATGCGCGGAGTAAGTATTCCTTATGGCTGATGCTCTGAAGATCGCCCTGGCGCAGTGCAATCCCACCATGGGAGACATCGCCGGCAACCTCGCCCTGCTGCGCAAGGCGCGGGCCGAGGCGGCGGCCCAGGGGGTCGACCTGGTGATCGCCACCGAGATGGTGATCACCGGCTATCCGACGGAAGATCTGGTGCTGAAGCCGATGTTCCTGGAGGCCGCCCGAGCGGCGCTCGAGGCCCTGGCCCGGGACACCGCCGACGGCGGTCCAGGCATGATCATCGGCGGGCCCTGGCGCCAGGACGCCGAGGCGAAGCCGCCGCTCTTCGGGAAGGTGTTCAACGCCGCCTACCTGCTGGACGGCGGCGCGATCGTCACCCAGCGCGCCAAGTACGACCTGCCCAACTACGGCGTCTTCGACGAGAAGCGGGTGTTCGGCGCCGGGCCGCTGCCCGGTCCGATGAACTTCCGCGGCGTGCGCCTCGGCGTCATGGTCTGCGAGGACATGTGGAAGCCGGACGTCTGCGAGTGCCTGGAGGAATCCGGCGCCGAGATCCTGGTGGTGATCAACGGCTCGCCCTACGAGCTGACCAAGACCGAGGAGCGCATCCAGCTCGCCGTGCAGCGGATCGGCGAGACCGGCCTGCCGCTGGTCTACGTGAACCAGGTGGGCGGCCAGGATGAGCTGGTGTTCGACGGCGCCTCCTTCGTGCTCAACGCCGACCACGGCCTGGCCGCACAGCTGCCCGCCTTCGAGGAGGCGATCGAGGTGACGGCGTGGCAGCGCAGCGAGGAGGGCTGGCGCTGCGCGCCGGCGCGCCGCGAGCCACCCCCCGGCGGCTTCAACGGGGCCGGCATGGAGCCGGTCTACGGCGCTCTCGTCCTCGGCCTGCGCGACTACGTGAACAAGAACCGCTTTCCCGGCGTCATCCTGGGCTTGTCCGGCGGCATCGATTCCGCGCTGACCGCCGCGGTGGCGGTCGATGCCCTGGGGCCGCAGCGGGTGCACTGCCTGATGATGCCCTCGCCCTACACCAGCCAGGAGAGCCTGGACGACGCGGCCGAGGCCGCGCGGCTGATGCAGATCGGCCTCGACGAGGTTTCCATCGAACCTGCCATGCAGGCTTTCGAGGGCATGCTGAAGCCGCTGCTGAAGGATCACGATGCCGACACCACGGAAGAGAACATCCAGGCCCGCTCGCGCGGCCTGACCCTGATGGCGATCTCCAACAAGCTCGGCTACATGGTGCTGTCGACCGGCAACAAGTCGGAAGTCTCGGTCGGCTACGCCACGCTCTACGGCGACATGGTCGGCGGCTTCAACGTGATGAAGGACCTCTACAAGACGATGGTCTTCGACCTCGCGCGCTGGCGCAACCAGGTGCATCCCAAGGGCGCCCTGGGGCCGGCCGGGCGCGTGATCCCCGAGCGCATCATCACCAAGCCGCCCTCGGCCGAGCTGAAGCCCGACCAGAAGGACGAGGACAGCCTGCCGCCCTATCCCGTCCTGGACGACATCCTGAAGGGGCTCATCGAGGGCGAGGAAAGCGTCGACATCATCGTCGCCCGCGGCCACGACCGCGACCTGGTGAACCGCGTCTGGCGCATGCTGGAACTCGCCGAGTACAAGCGCCGCCAGGCCTGTCCCGGCGTCAAGATCACCCGCCGCGCCTTCGGCCGCGACCGCCGCTATCCGATCACCAACGCCTTCCGCGGGCCGGCCTGAGCGTGGTCCTGCTGTCTCCCTTATCCCGAGGCCCGGCTTGACCCTGAAAGTCCGTTTCGCTCCCAGCCCGACCGGCCTGCTGCATGTCGGAAACGCGCGCCAGGCCCTGGTCAACTGGCTGTTCGCCCGCGCCGCGGGCGGCCGCTACCTGCTGCGCATCGACGACACCGACCAGGAGCGCTCGACGCCGGAGTTCGCCCGCGCCATCGAGGAGGATCTCCGCTGGCTCGGCCTCGTCTGGGACGAGACGGCGGTGCAGTCCGAGCGGCTGGACCGTTACGCCGCCGCCGCCGAGCGCCTGAAGCAGGCGGGGCGCCTCTATGCCTGCTACGAGACGCCCGAGGAGTTGGGCCTGAAGCGCAAGGTGGCGCTCAGCGCCGGGCGGCCGCCGATCTACGACCGCGCCGCCCTGGCGCTCTCCGCCGAAGAGAAGGCGCGGCTGGAGGACGGGGGGCGCCGGCCGCACTGGCGCTTCAAGCTGCTGCCGGGGGAGATCGCCTGGCACGACCTGGTGCGCGGACCGGTCGCCTTCCAGGGGGAGAACCTCAGCGACCCGGTGCTGCTGCGCGAGGACGGCCGGCCGCTCTACACCCTCACCTCGGTGGTCGACGACGCCGAGTTGGAGGTCACCCACGTGCTGCGCGGCGAGGACCACGTCGCCAACACCGCCGTACAGGTGCAGCTCTTCGAGGCGCTCGGCGGCACCGGCATCGCCGCCGTGCCGAGCTTCGGCCACCTCTCGCTGATCGCCGGCGCCGGCGGCGAGGCGCTCTCCAAGCGGCTCGGCAGCCTCTCCCTCGCCGGCCTGCGCGAGAGCGGCCTGGAGGCCATGACCGTCAACTGCTACCTGGCCCGCCTCGGCACGCCGGACCCCATCGAGCCGCTGCCCGACCTGGCCGCCCTGGCGGAGGGCTTCGACCTCTCGCGCTTCGGCCGGGCAACGCCGAAGTTCGACCCTGAGGAGCTGGAACACCTGAACGCCCGCCTGCTGCACGTCCTGCCATTCGAACAGGTCGCCGCGCGCCTGCCGGCCGGCTTCGACGCGGCGCTCTGGCAGGCGGTGCGCCCGAACGTCACCCGCCTCGCCGAGGCGGAGGCCTGGCTGGCCATCTGCCGCGGCCCTGTGGTCCCGCAGATCGAGGACGCCGCCTTCGCGCAGGCCGCGGCCGCCCTGCTGCCGTCGGAGCCCTGGGACGATACCACCTGGGGCAGCTGGACGACGATGGTGAAGGAGGTCACGGGCCGCAAGGGCAAGGCCCTCTTCCTGCCGCTGCGCCTGGCGCTGACCGGCCTGGACCACGGCCCGGAGTTGAAGACCCTGCTGCCGCTCATCGGACGCCAGCGGGCCGAGGCGCGGCTCAGCGGCAAGGCCGCTTGACCTGCGCCCATGGCACTCTAAAGTCCCGGCCCCATGGACCTGCAATTTCACAACACGCTGACGCGCCGCAAGGAGCGTTTCCAGCCGCTCGATCCACAGAACGTCCGCGTCTACGTCTGCGGCCCGACTGTCTACGACTTCGCCCACATCGGCAACGCCAGGCCGGTCGTCGTTTTCGACGTGCTGTTCCGCCTGCTGCGCGACGTCTATGGCGCACGGCAGGTCACCTACGCGCGCAACATCACCGACGTGGACGACAAGATCCTCCAGGCCGCCAAGGACTCTGGCGAGCTGATCGAGCAGATCACGCGGCGCACCACCGAGGCCTACCACGACGACATGGCCGCCCTCGGCGCCCTGCCGCCGACGGTGGAGCCGCGCGCCACCCAGCACATCTTCCAGATGGTCGCCATGATCCAGGCGCTCATCGACAAGGGCCATGCCTACGCCGCCGACGGCCACGTGCTGTTCGCGGTGCCCTCGATGGCGGACTACGGCCAGCTCTCCCGCCTCGACCGCGAGGCGCTGATCGCCGGCGCCCGCGTCGACGTCGCGCCCTACAAGAAGGACCCGGCCGACTTCGTGCTGTGGAAGCCGAGCACGCCGGAGCAGCCCGGCTGGGAGAGCCCCTGGGGCCGCGGCCGGCCGGGCTGGCACATCGAATGCTCGGCCATGGCGCTGGAGCACCTGGGCGAGGTCTTCGACATCCACGGCGGCGGCCTCGACCTCGTCTTCCCCCACCACGAGAACGAGATCGCCCAGAGCCGCTGCGCCCACGGCACGGCGGAGATGGCGAGGCTGTGGATGCACAACGGCTACGTGGTGGTGAACGGCGAGAAGATGGCGAAGTCGGCCGGCAACTTCTTCACCGTGCGTCAGCTGCTGGAGGAGGGCCTGCGCGGCGAGGCCATCCGCCTCGCGCTGCTGTCCGGCCACTACCGCGCGCCGCTCGACATCACCCGCGAGAAGATCGCCGAGTGCAAGGGACAGCTCGACCGCCTCTACGGCGCGCTGCGCGGCGTCGATGCCGACCGCAGGACCGCGCCGCCGGCGAAGCTGCTGGAAGCGCTCGCCGACGACCTCAACACGCCCCTGGCGCTGGCCGAGCTGCACGACATCGCCAGCGCGATGAACAAGGCGAAAGACGAGGAGAAGCGCGAAGCCCTGGCCGGCGGCCTGCTGGCCGGTGGTGCGCTGCTCGGCCTGCTGCAGGACGACCCCGACGCCTGGTTCAAGGGTGCCGCTGCCGCGGGCGCGCTCTCGGCCGACGCGATCGAAGCGATGATCGCGGCCCGCATCGAAGCGCGCAAGACGAAGAACTTCCCCGAGGCCGACCGCATCCGCGACGACTTGCTGGCCCAGGGCATCACCCTGGAAGACGGCCCCGGCGGCACCATCTGGCGAAGGGCGGACTGACGGAGCGGCGGCGCATCCTTCGAGACGCTTGCTTCGCAAGCTCCTCAGGATGAGGACCCAAAAAAACCCGCCTCAGGATGAAGATTGAAAGACACACCTCGTCCTGAGGAGGGCCGAAGGCCCGTCTCGAAGGACGTGCCGCCCCTCATGCTCCCGCTGCGCCATGCCCGCTACTCCGCCGCTTTGGCCTGGTCGTCACCTTTGTTGGCTACCAACCGCGACTTCAGTGACTCCACCAGAAATGCTGTCGCAATACCGAGAGGCACTGTCACGAGAATCCAGAAAAACGAGAAAAGGCTGACGAAGAAAGACACGATGAGGATGGTGTCTGCGCCGTTGGCGGAGCTATTCGAGAAGACGACAGTCTCTGCCATCATCAGGAGACCGCTCACGAGGCCGACCAGCAGATGTGCCCCAATTACTGTGACCGTACCCAGGAGCGCGGCACGCGCAAAGGCTGATCTGCTACGCAAACGCCAGCCCGCCCAAGACAGCAGTGCAAAGGAAATCGCTGCCGAGAGTCCGGAGGCAAGCCCCGCCCGAGCAACGGACCAAAGCCAGATTCCAACTTGAGCGTCCGGACGGGGCGGAAACCAGACCAAGATCGCAAGCATTCCGGCAATAGCAGCCGCACCTGCAAAGATGGCCGCTCCCAGGTAGGTGTATCTGGAAGCAGCCGTCATCCCCCTACTCCGCCGCCTTGGCCTGGTCGCCGGGGAGCGGTTCGCGCATGGTGACGAACTCTTCCGCCGCCGTGGGGTGGATGCCGACGGTGGCGTCGAAGCATTGCTTGGTGGCGCCGGCCTTGATGGCGACGGCCATGCCCTGGACGATCTCCGGCGCGTCCAGGCCGACCATATGGACGCCGACGACGCGCTGGCTGTCCTGCGCCACGATCAGCTTCATCATGGTCTTCTCGTCGCGGCCCGAGAGGGTGTGCTTCAAGGGGCGGAAGGTCGAGCGGTAGATATCGAGGGCGCCGTGGCGCTCGCGCGCCTGCAGCTCGGTCAGGCCGACGGTGGAGACCGGCGGATGGCTGAACACCGCCGAGGGCACGTCGGCGTGATCCATCGCGCGCGGGCGGCCGCGGAACACGGTGTCGACAAAGGCCATGGCCTCCTGGATCGCAACGGGCGTCAGGTTGATGCGGTCGGTGACGTCGCCGACAGCATAGATGTTCTCGACCGAGCTCCGCGAGTACTCGTCGACCTTCACGGCGCCGTTGCGGTCGAGCGCCACGCCGACGGCTTCCAGGCCGAGGTTCTCGACGTTGGGCTTCCGTCCGGTGGCCGCCATCACCACGTCGGTCTCCAGGGTCGAGCCGTCGGAGAGGTGCAGCAGCAGATCGCCTTCCCGCTTTTCGATGCGGTCTATGGTGGTCTCGACGATCAGGTCGATGCCCTTCTTCACCAGCTCGCCGGCCAGGGTGTTGCGCACGTCGTCGTCGAAGCCGCGCAGGATCTGCGGGCCGCGGTAGACCTGCGTCACGCGGCTGCCGAGGCCGTTGAAGATGCCGGCGAACTCCACCGCGATGAAGCCGCCGCCGGCGATCACCACGCGCTTGGGCAATTCCTTCAGGTGGAAGGCCTCGTTGGAGGAGATGCCGTGCTCCCAGCCCGGCTCCAGGGGGAAGGTCGGCGCGCCGCCGGTGGCGATGAGGATGGTCTTGGCCGTAAGGCGCCGCTCCCCCGCCTCGACGCTGTGGGCGTCCAGCAGGCGGGCATGGCCGTGGAAGGCCTCGACCCCGGCGCCGGCCAGCAGCTTTTCGTAGATGCCTTCCAGGCGCTCGATCTCCTGGTCCTTGTTGGCGATCAGGGCCGCCCAGTCGAAGGTCGCCTGCGGCACCGTCCAGCCGAAGCCGGCAGCGTCTTCGAAATCCTCATGGAAATGGGCGGCGTAGGAGAGCAGCTTCTTGGGCACACAGCCGCGGATCACGCAGGTCCCGCCATAGCGATAGGTCTCGGCGATGGCGACCCTGACCCCGGTGGCCGCCGCCATGCGCGCCGCCCTCACCCCGCCGGATCCGCCGCCAATAACAAAGAGATCGTAGTCGAATCCGGCCATTTTTTGCCCTTCGGATTGCTCGCCCCAACTCACTAGGCTGCGAGCCTGTTCTGGTGAGCCTCAATCTAGGAACCAGGGCGGCCGGCCGCAACCGCCGGGGCCCCGCCTGGGCGGCATGTCAGGGTTGCGGGGAGGGCGCCGGGGGCGCCGTCGGGCCGATTTTTCGGCCCCAACCCTCGGGAGAACAGGCAAACAGCCAGACAGTTGCGCGATTGAGAATGTCGCGCCAAGATATTGATGGCGATGCAATAATCAGAAACCCTAATAGATAAGGCATCCAAGAGGTTCGAGGGGGACGGACATCCGGAGTTGAACCATGTTGTTCCAGAAGCTTTTGCAGAAGGTCATCCAGCAAGGCAGCCTCCGCCTGATCGACGCCAGGGGTAAGATCCACGACTGCGGCGACGGCACCGGGCGCCGCTGCACCATGCGGCTGCACAATCGCCTTCTCGAGTACAAGCTGATCCTCAATCCGCCGCTCTACCTGGGCGAAGCCTACATGAACGGCGAGGCCACGCTGGAGGAGGGCAGCCTGCGCGATTTCCTCGCGCTGCTGGCACGCAACTACCATCACCTCGAGAACAACAGGCTGGTGAGGTTCGCCTTCGCCCTCGGGCGCCACACCCGCCGCCTGAAGCAGTACAACCCGATCGGCAAGGCACAGAAGAACGTCGCCCACCACTACGACCTCTCGGGCCAGCTCTACGATCTCTTCCTCGACACCGACCGGCAATACTCCTGCGCCTACTTCCGCAGCGGCGAGGAGAGCCTGGAGCAGGCGCAGGCCGACAAGAAGAAGCACCTGGCGGCGAAGCTGCTGTTCGACCGTCCCGGCCTGAAGCTGCTCGATATCGGCTCCGGCTGGGGCGGCCTCGGCCTCTACCTGGCGCAGGCCGGCGACTGCGAGGTAACCGGCGTCACCCTCAGCACCGAGCAGCACAAGGTGAGCCAGGAGCGCGCCAGGAAGGCCGGCCTGGACGAGCGCGTGCAGTTCCATCTGCGCGACTATCGCGAGGACAACAACAAATACGACCGCATCGTCTCGGTCGGCATGTTCGAGCACGTCGGCAAGAAGAACTATCCGGAGTTCTTCCGCAAGGTCAGCGAGCTGCTCGACGAAGACGGCGTCTTCGTGCTGCATTCGATCGGTCGCGTGAACGAGCCCGGGCCGGTCAATCCCTTTATCCGCAAGTACATCTTCCCCGGCACCGACGTGCCGACCCTGGGCGAGGTGTTGCCCGTCATCGAGGACGCCATGCTGGTGGTCACCGATGTCGAAGTGCTGCGGCTGCACTATGCGGAGACCCTGCGCATCTGGGAGGAGCGCTTCCAGGCCAACCGCGCCAAGATCGCCGAACTCTACGATGAGCGCTTCTGCCGCATGTGGGAGGCCTACCTGGTCGGCTGTGAGATGGGCTTCCGCTACCAGGGCCTCATGGTGTTCCAGATCCAGATCACCAAGAAGATCGACGCCGTGCCCATCACCCGCGACTACATCCACGACTGGGAAAACAAGCGTGGCGGCGGCACGGCAAGCCAAGCCGCGGAGTAGCGGGGCCTGCACGCACAGTCGACGCACAGAGCGAAGGGGGCTCGGCCCTGCCTCACCAAGACTGTCGTCCCGGCACTTGTTGCCGGGACCTAATGCTCTATCCGTTCAGTCGGTCGTGGGACATCGCCGCGGCTGACGCCAATGGGTCCCGGGGACAAGCCCCGGGACGACAGTGGTGGTAACGAGAGGCGTGAGCGAAGGCGCGAAGCCTGCTGTCACACGCCACCCATGCAGAGATACTTCACCTCGAGGAACTCCTCGATGCCGTACCTGGAGCCTTCGCGGCCAATGCCCGATTCCTTGATGCCGCCGAAGGGCGCGACCTCGGTGGAGATCAGGCCGGTGTTGATGCCGACCATGCCGCTCTCCAGCGCCTCGCCGACGCGCCAGATGCGGCCGATGTCGCGGGCGAAGAAGTAGGAAGCGAGACCGAACTCTGTATCGTTGGCGAGCGCAATGCCCTCCTCCTCCGTCTTGAAGCGGAACAGCGCGGCCACCGGGCCGAAGGTCTCCTCGCGGGTCACCTTCATGTCGGTCGTGACGCCGGTCAGCACGGTCGGCTGGTAGAAGGTGCCGCCGCGCTCGTGCCGGGCGCCGCCGAGGGCGATCTTGGCACCCTTGGACGTGGCGTCGGCCACGTGCTCCTCCACCTTGTCCAAGGCCGCCCGGTCGATCAACGGCCCCTGGCTGACGCCGTCCTCCATGCCCGAGCCGACCTTCAGCTTCTTCACCGCCACGGCCAGCTTTTCGGCGAAGGCGTCGTAGACGCCCTCCTGCACCAGGATGCGGTTGGCGCAGACGCAGGTCTGCCCGGTGTTGCGGAACTTGGAGATGATGGCGCCTTCCACCGCGGCGTCGAGGTCGGCGTCGTCGAACACCAGGAAGGGGGCGTTGCCGCCGAGTTCCAGCGAGACCTTCTTGATGGTCGAGGCGCACTGCTGCATCAGCAGCTTGCCGACCTCGGTCGAGCCGGTGAAGGAGAGCTTGCGCACGATGGGGCTGTGGGTCATCTCCCCGCCGATCTCCGTGGCGGAGCCGGTGAGGATGTTGATGACGCCTGCCGGAATGCCCGCCCGCTCGGCCAGTTCCGCCAGGGCGAAGGCCGAATAGGGGGTCTGGGTCGCCGGCTTGATCACCACCGGGCAGCCGGCGGCCAGCGCCGGCGCGCACTTGCGGGTGATCATGGCATTGGGGAAGTTCCACGGCGTGATCGCCGCCACCACCCCGACCGGCTGCTTGATCACCACGATGCGCTTGTCGGCCTGGTGCTGCGGAATGGTATCGCCGTAGATGCGCTTGCCTTCCTCGGCGAACCACTCGATGAAGCTGGCGCCGTAGACCACCTCGCCCTTGGCTTCCGCCAGTGGCTTGCCCTGCTCCAGGGTCATCAGACGGGCGAGATCCTCCTGGTTCTCCAGGATCAGGTTGAACCACTTGCGCAGGATGTTCGCGCGTTCCTTGGCCAGCAGATTGCGCCAGGCCGGCCAAGCCTTCTCGGCGGCCTCGATGGCGCGGCGGGTCTCGGCGGCGCCCATCTTGGGGATGGTGCCCAGCACCTCCCCGGTCGCCGGATTGGTCACCTCGATCACGGCGCCGCCGTCGGCATCCGCCCAGCGGCCGTCGATGTAGCACTGCTCGCGGAACAGCCGGGGGTCGGCCAGCTCGGGGCTGGCGGCGGCGATCTTCTGGGCTTGTGCAGTCATGTTGGGTTCTCCACTCTGGCCGGGCAGGACGCCCGGCGTTGTCAGACGCAGGGCGCGAGTATAGACCTGTCAGCCAAACGGGCGAAAGGCCAGCCGGTTCCGATCCATGGGACCAGCCAGCCGGCCCCCGCACAGCTTGAGCCGGAGGATCTTCGAATGCGCCCGCGACTGCCTTGGCGGCACCGTGCCGGCCTTCCCGCCCTCGCCCTTGTGTCGGGCTGCCTGCTGGCCGGCGACCTTCAGGCCCAGACGCAGCGCTGCACAGGCGAGGTCGAGTCTCACCTGGCGGAACTGCCGCTTGCGCCCGGCGACATAAAAAGCGTCCGCATCATAGAAAGGGTGAACCTCGAGGACGAGAACGGCCCGGACATCCTGGGAGTCGATACCTGGGTGCGGCTGAACTCCTGCAGCGGCTGGCTGGTCATCGACATGATGCGGAGCTGTTTTGTCCGGCAGACCTATACCCGGGGGGACTGCCGCGTCGAGGGCTTGCCGAACTATTAGCGTCGGTGCATTTTCGCGGCGCCGCCGAGCCATCCAGAGGACCCGCCGATGCGCCCTTTCCTGCTAGTCTTCCCGATCCTAGCCCTGCTCGCAGCCTCCTCCGCGCTGGCCCTGGACTGCCATGAGTCGGCGGAACGGGAGCTGAATCGCCTCGGTCTCACCGCCGATGATATCGCCAACATCCACTACGTCGAAAAGCTCAACCCGACCGAACAGGGCCCCGACGTGCTCGGCGTGCGCGCCTGGATCCGGCTGAAGTCCTGCAGCGGCGGCTACCTGGTCGTCGACATGACGCGCAGCTGCTTCGTGCGCCAGAGCTACTCCCGCCGCGAGTGCCGCTGGAAAGACGTCACGGCCTATTGAGGCCGACGGCTGGCCGGACCCCGACTCGCCGTTCATCACGCAGCCACCTCTAAACGGGACAGCCATGCCATTCGTGCATTGCTGCTGCCCGGCCGCTTGGCTGCTCCCGCGACGTACCTATGTCCCCTATCCAGCGATCATGTCGACGGCCTGGCGAACTACTGACTGCGCCGGCGCTCAGGCGGTCCGGCGGACCTTCCCGCCCCGCCTGCGCGCCGCCGGCAGCGTCATGGTGACCTTGGTGCCGGAGCCGGAAGGCCCGTCGCCGCGCTGCGATTGCAGGGAAATCGTCCCCTTGTGCAGCTCGACGAAGCGCTTGGCCAGCGTGAGGCCGAGGCCTGAGCCTTCGTGGCTGCGCTGCAGGCCGTGATCGGCCTGCCGGAAGGCCTCGAAGCAGGCCGCAATCCTTTCGGGCTCGATGCCGACGCCGTCGTCCTCGACGACGATCTGCACGTTGCCGCCGTCGTCGAGGTGGATCGCAAAGACGACCTTCCCGCCCGGCGGCGTGAACTTCAGGGCGTTGGAGAGGACATGGCTGATCGCCAGCCTGATGAGGTTTTCGTCGCCCTCGTAGCGGGTCTCGGCCGACGGCAGAAGGACTTCGATTTCGTGGCCGCTTTCCTGCGCGCGCGTCCGCAGGCGGCCGGCGATCTCCCGGCCCAGATCGACGAGGTCGAATTCCGCTTCTTCGAGCCGGCAGTCTCCAGATTCGATGCGGGAGAATTCCAGCACGTCCGAGACGGTGTGAAAGAGGCGCTGCCCACTCTGGCGGATGTCCTTGGCGTAGGATAGGTAGTCTTCGCTGCCGAGCGGACCGAGCAGCTGCTGTTCCATGATCTCCGAGAAGCCGATGATCGCGTTCAGCGGCGTCCTCAGCTCATGGCTCATGTTGGCGAGGAACTCGGTCTTGGCCCGGTTTGCCAACTCGGCTTCCGTCTTCGCGCGCCGCAGTTCGCGCTCGCGGGCCAGCAGGCGGCGCTCGGCCTTCACGCGGCGGTCGATGTCGCGGATCAGCAGAATGTACATCGGCCGCTCCCCGTCGACGAGGCCGGTCACCGCCAGGTTCGCATGGAACAGCTCGCCGTTGTGGCGCCGAAATACCAAGCGACGCGGCCGCCCGGCGTCCATGGTCCGCTGCAAGGTCTTGACCAGGTCCGTCTCGCTCAAGGCGTCGGTGCGCGCGACGAAGTGGCCGACCCACAGCCCTTCCGCCTCGGACGGTGTCAGACCGAACATCTGGCGCGCCGCCTTGTTCATGAAGCGCAGGCGGCCCGTCGCATCGGTGGTGACCAGCGCCTCGAAGGCGTTCTGGGCAACCTCGCTCATAAGCCTTTCCGTGCGCAGGCGCGACAGGGTTTCCGCCACCAGGCTGCGGGCGACCTTCTGGAATCGCAAGAGGAACGCCCCGGTGACGGCGGCGACCGACCCGAAGGCAAAGGGCATCACGTCCAGCAGGATGGGCGTCGTCGCCTGCAGCGCCAGGACGCCGGCCCAGAGGAAGACGTTAGCGCCGGCGAAGGCGCCGAGCACGACGATGGCGCTTCGCCTTCGCGTCGGCCAGCTCAGTGCGCCGATGAATGCCGGCACCATCAAGATGAAGGCCCAGAACGGCAGGCGCTGCAGGTCACGGTCCAGCAGCAGGGATTGGGCGGCCAGCATCTGCACCACCACGCCGGGCAGTACGCGATGCTTGGGCACCGCCAGGATATCGCCCAGCTCGAGCGCCGTGGCGCCGACCATCACCCGGCGTCCGCGCAGGTTTCCCAGATCGATATCGCCGCGCGCGACGTCGACAAAGGAAAGCCGCGTCACGTTGTCCAGCCGGATACCGTAGTCGATGTAGAATTCACGGGCCCCCGTACCGGCGGTGCCGGCCAGTACGGCGGCGAAGCTCGGCAGCGAACCGCCGCGCCAGGG
The DNA here is from genome assembly GCA_009377535.1 of Kiloniellaceae bacterium. Classification (GTDB taxonomy): domain Bacteria; phylum Pseudomonadota; class Alphaproteobacteria; order Kiloniellales; family Kiloniellaceae; genus Pelagibius. The sequence goes on along the minus strand of WHTV01000020.1, from coordinate 16,687 downwards.
ATAGCTCTCGCGACCCGCCCGGATCAGACCGTCGGCAGCCGGCACCATGTTGGTGGAGGCCAGTCGCGCGTGGCGGGCGAAGCGCGGCTGGGGCCCCGCGTCGATGTAGGCCCGGGCCGACTCGCTCCACTGGCGAAAGGCCACCAGCGTCGTGCGCCCCTGACGCCGGGCCAGGGCGCCTTCCAGCGCGGCGTCTTCTTCCTCCTCGCTGCGCAGGCTGAAATCAACGTCGAGGAAGATTTCACCGACCTCCGCAGCGGTCAGCCGGTCCAGCAAGAGCGCATGCAGCGAGCGTGGCCAGGGCCAGCGGCCGATCTCGTGGATCGAGCGAGCATCGATTTCGATCAGCACCGGTTCCGCATCGGCGGGCCGCTCGACCAGGCGCATGCGCAGGTCGAGCAGCGGCCGCTCGAGCGGCTCCAGGGCGCCCACCGCCATGGCAGCAAGCGCGACCAGGCAAGCCAGCGCGCAACAGGTCCAGTGCCGTATCATGTCTCGCTCTTATGGACAGAGACTACCTACCTGCCCTTTCCGTTGCCACCGCTGCCACCGCCGCCGCCACCGCCAGCGCCACCGCCACCAGCGCCACCACCGCCGCCGGCGCCACCACCACCGCCACCGCCGCCGGCACCACCGCCACCGCCGCTATCGCCGCCACTGCCACTGCCGCCGCCACCACCGCCGCTGCCGCTGGCGCTGCCACCGCTGCCGCTGCCGCCGGTACTGCCCGCCTGGCTCCCACCCGGCGCTGCGGTCGCGCCGTCCATGGCGGCGCTCGCCTTGGCATTGGAGTTTGGCGCGGGCGTGCTCGATGACACGTTGTCGACACCGATACCTGCGGCTTTGCTGGATGTCGTAGCGCGCTGGCCAGGCGTCACATCGACCGAGTCTCCGCCGCGCCGGTCGGACACGCCCACACGGCCTTCCCGGACTGACACGCTGGTCTCCTCACTGGAGATGTCGACGTCGAACTTGGTGCCCTTCACGACCGCAACAACGTAGGGGGTATGTACCGAGAAGGTGCCCGCCGGACGCTTCTCGACAGTGTAGGTCGCGCTGCCGCTGGTTTGATCGATCTCCATCCTGTCCCTGCCGGAGGTGCGCGCAGCGACCACCAGCGCCGTGCCGGGACGGATTTCGACGCGATCGAGTCCCTGGGCAACCACGGCATTGCCGTCGCTGCCTGTGCGGATCTCGGCACCGTCTGGAACATGACCCTTGGCCTGCAGAGCCTGCCAATCGCCCTGGCCCGGGACGTCGCGCCATTCAGCCTCACCGGCCACGGCCAGCACGAGCCAGTCCGCGTTGGAGGCGGCGCGCCCCGCGCCGAGCAAGACGAAGGCTACCGTGACGGCGCAGAGCACGAGGAAGAGAGCCATGAATCGGCGGGCAGGCATCGCCCGCGAAAGACCTGAAGTGAGAGCCATTGTTCCTACCTTTGGATTTGGTCCGCCGGCGCCCCAACGCACCTGCGGACGGCCTCACCGACTGCCATACCTGGACAGTCGGGCCCCATCTAAATCGCTATAAGTTCTAATAAACTTCGATTAAGGGAGCCTTACTGCGCACTACCCTGAGGCGAGCCTTTCGGCTGCCGGGCGCGCGACTTCGGAACCGGATAAGCCGCTGGATTCGGTGGTAATTAAGGATGACCGCCGAGCTGTCTTGAGGAAGGGTGCTAAAGAATCTGAATTTTTCGTCTGAACGGCTTGCGAGGGAGTGCCGGCGTGACTGACTAAACCTGACGTCCGCCTATTCCACGGTGACCGCCTTGGCAAGGTTGCGCGGCTGGTCGACATCGGTGCCCTTGAGAACCGCGGTGTGATAGGCCAGCAGCTGCACCGGCAGGCTGTAGAGGATCGGCGAGACGAAGGGATCGACCTCGGGCAGTTCGACCACGTGAACGGCCTGGTCGCCGGCACGCGCGATGCCCTTGGCGTCCGACAGCAGGATCACCTTGCCGCCGCGCGCCACCACTTCCTGCACGTTGGCGGCGGACTTTTCGAACAAGGGGCCGGAGGGCGCGCAGACGACGATCGGCACATCCTCGTCGATCAGCGCGATGGGGCCGTGCTTCATCTCGCCGGCGGCATAACCCTCGGCATGGATATAGCTGATCTCCTTCAGCTTCAGGGCGCCTTCCAGCGCGATGGGATAGAGCAGGCCGCGCCCGAGGTAGAGCACGTCGCGCGCTTCCATCAGGTCGACGGCGATGGCCCGGATCGTGGTGTCGTGGTTCAGCACCTCGGCGGCCTGCGCCGGCAGCTCCATCAGGGCCTGCGACAGCACCGCCTCGCGTGCTGCGTCGATGGCACCGCGGGCTCGCGCCGTGGCGAGCACCAGGCAGGCCAGTACCGTCAGCTGGGTGGTGAAGGCCTTGGTCGAGGCGACGCCGATCTCCGGACCGGCCAGGGTCTGCAGGATGGCGTCGGATTCCCGCGCGACGGCGCTTTCGGCGACGTTCACCAGCGACAGGATCTTCTGTTTGCAGCGCTTGGCGTAGCGCAGCGCCTCGAGGGTATCGATGGTCTCGCCGGACTGCGAGATGAAGAGGCTGACGCCGTGGTCGGGCATCGGCGCCTCGCGGTAGCGGAACTCCGAGGCGATATCGACCTCGACCGGCTGGCGGGCGATCTGTTCGAACCAGTACTTCGCCACCATGCCGGCGTAATAGGCCGTGCCGCAGGCCGAGATGGTCAGCCGCGAGATCGTCGCGAGGTCGATGCCGAGGTCGGGCAGTTCCACGTTGCGGTGCAGCGGATTGATGAAGGTCTGCAGGGTGTCGCCGATGACCGTCGGCTGCTCGAAGATCTCCTTCTGCATGAAGTGGCGGTACTCGCCCTTGCCGATCAGCGCGCCGGACAGCGCAGTCTGCTTCACCTCGCGCTCAACTGGGCGATCTTCGGAGTCGTACACCTTGGCCCCGGCCTTGCTGAGCTCGACCCAATCGCCCTCCTCCAGGTAGCAGATGCGGCCGGTGAGCGGCGCCAGCGCCAGGGCGTCGGAGCCGAGAAACATCGCGCCCTCGCCGTAGCCGACCGCAAGCGGCGAGCCGCGGCGCGCCCCGATCATCAGGTCGTGCCGGCCGGCGAAGATGATGGCGAGAGCGAAGGCACCCTCAAGACGCTTCAGGGCCGCGGCGACCGCCTGTTGCGGCGTCATCTGCTGGTCCAGGTAATCGGAAATCAGGTGAACGACGGTTTCGGTGTCGGTCTCGGTCTCGAAGCGGTGGCCCGTGGCCTCCAGTTCGCCGCGCAGCAGCTTGAAGTTCTCGATGATGCCGTTGTGCACCAGGGCGACTCGCCCGTTGGCGTGCGGATGGGCGTTGTTCTCGGTCGGGCGTCCATGGGTGGCCCAGCGGGTGTGGCCGATGCCGATGGTGCCGTCCAGCGGACGCTGCGCGACGACGCCGGCGAGGTTGGCGAGCTTGCCCTCGGCGCGGCGGCGCTCGATCGACCCGTTGCGCAGCGTGGCAATCCCGGCGGAATCATAGCCGCGGTATTCCAGGCGCTTCAGGCCGTCGAGCAGCAGGGGTGCGACGGGCGCCTCGCCGATGATGCCGATGATGCCACACATGGGACCGCTCTCCTTTCCCTCGGGTATCGCTGAACTAGGAAGCCTTGTTCTTGCCAGGCGCGGGCTGCGCCGCCTTGTGCGCCTGGCGCTCGGCCCGGAAGCGTGCCGCGGCGCCGTCGCGGTTCTGCTGGGCGCTGCGCCCGACCGCCAGGGCGTCGTCGGGAACGTCTTCGGTAATGGTGCTGCCGGCGGCGACCAGCGCGCCGTCGCCCACCGTTACCGGGGCGACCAGCGCGGTGTTGCTGCCGATGAAGGCCCCGGCACCGATCGAGGTGCGGTGCTTGAGGAAGCCGTCGTAGTTGCAGGTGATGGTACCGGCGCCGACGTTGGCGGCAGCCCCCACGGTGGCATCGCCCAGATAGGTCAAGTGATTGGCCTTGGCGCCCTCGCCCAGTTCGGCGTTCTTGATCTCGACGAAATTGCCGACATGGGCGGCACGACCGAGCTTGGCGCCGGGACGCAGCCGGGCGAAAGGCCCGAGCACCACGTCATCGCCGACCTCGGCGCCTTCCAGGTGACAGAAGCTGCGGATCTCGACCCGGTCGCCGACGGTGACCCCGGGCCCGAAGAACACCGAGGGCTGCACCGTGACGTCGCGCCCCAGGCGGGTGTCGGCGGAGAGCCAGACCGTCGCCGGATCGACCAGCGTCGCGCCGGCAGCCATGGCGCGGCCGCGCAGGCGCTGCTGCATCAAGGCTTCCACCAGCGCCAGATCGGCGCGCGAATTGACGCCGAGTACTTCCTCGGCCGGGCATTCGACGACGCCGGCGGCCCGGCCTTCGGCATGGGCGAGGCTGAAGATGTCGGTCAGATAATACTCGCCCTGCGCGTTGTGACTGCCGAGGCGCTCGATCAACGCGAAGAGGCGCGCCGCATCGCCGATGACGATGCCGGCGTTGCAGAGATCGATCTGCCGCTGGGCCGAGTCGGCGTCGGCAAACTCGACGATTTTCTCGATGCACCCGGCCTCGTCGACGATGACGCGGCCATAGGCCGCCGGGTCGGCCGGCCGGAAGGCCAAGCCGACGATCTCGGGCGCGCCCGCCGGGCGCCGCGCGGCCACCAGGCGCTGCAGCGTGTCGCTGGTCATCAGGGGACAGTCGCCGAAGACCACCAGGAGTTCCGCCCCGCCCTCCGTCAGCAAGGGCGCCAGGGCGTCGCGCGCGGCGGCAACGGCATGACCGGTACCCAGCGGCTTGGACTGCACGGCGCAGCGGGCAGGTGCCGCCGCCGCCTCGACGTCCGCCATGCCCGGCGCCACCACGACCACGCACTGCGCCGGCGCCAGCGTGGCCACCGAGGCCAGCACATGCCCGAGCATCGGCCGGCCGGCGACCGGGTGCAGCACCTTGGGCAGGTCGGATTTCATGCGGCTGCCCTTTCCGGCAGCCAGAACAACGACGGCAAGCTTGCGATCGGACATCAGCGGGCCAGAACATCCCTGTGTGAGAAAGGCATTGGATTACAAATCATCGAGTTGGTGGAAAGAAATCGGTTGCCGTCCGACATCCGCGCGGAATGTGGCACAGGCCGAATTTTCCCATCAAATCAACATTTGTTGCCGGTTATTACAGGCACGTATCCGAAGTGACAACAAGCCCGGCAAAGGGGGCAGGCGAAGCGAGCTTTCCCAATAGGCAAAGGCGGGTGCCGCTGGGTACCCGCCCCAAAGCCTGAAATAGCAAGAGGCGGGTGCCGCTGGGTACCCGCCCCAAAACCTGAAATAGCAAGAGGCGGGTACCGCTGGGTACCCGCCTCCGACTGCTTTGCACCAGTAAAGCCGAAATCGCGTCGTCAGTTCTTAGCGATGCGCCAAGCCGTTCCGGTAGGAACCGCCGTGACGAGTCGCACTGGCAACTGCGGCAAGCCGACTCGCAGTCGACGGACGCGAAGATGCAAGGCGAGCCGAGATCATGCGACGGGTCGCAACGGCCTTACGAGAAGGCGCCTTACGAGCTGTCGAACGACGGGGGGCCGTCTTGCGAGCGGTGCTCTTGCGAGCCGCCGTCTTGCGAGCCGAGGTCTTACGAGCCGGGCTCTTCCGAGCCGCAGTCTTCTTCACGACGCGCTTCTTGGCCACCGTCTTGCGGGCAGCCGTCTTGCGAGCCGTGGCCTTACGCGCAGCCGACTTGCGGACCACGCGCTTCTTGGCGGCCGTCTTGCGAGCAGCCGTCTTCCGCGCGGGGCTCTTGCGAGCTGCAGTCTTCTTCACGACGCGCTTCTTGGCGGCCGTCTTGCGGACCGGGCTCTTGCGAGCGGCGGTCTTGCGGGCGGTCGTCTTGCGGGCCGTCGTCTTCTTCACGACGCGCTTCTTGGCGGCCGTCTTGCGGACCGGGCTCTTGCGAGCAACGGTCTTGCGGGCGGTCGTCTTGCGAGCCGTCGTCTTCTTCTTGGCTGCCGTCTTCCGAACGGGGCTCTTGCGAGCCGTCGACTTCCGGGCAGCCGTCTTGCGAGCCGTAGTCTTGCGGCGCGCGGTGGTCTTCTTTGCGGTCTTGCGGACCGCTTTAGTACCAGACTTCCGGGAAGCCTGTTTGCTGGCGATAGCCATTGCAATTTCCTCGTCTAACTTTGTAAACCCAAGTGGATTTCGGCTAATGGCGATTGCTTCTTACCGAGATTCAATTAACAAACGATTACCACTACACCCGTTGCATAGACTGGCTGCAGTAGCGATTATTCCAAACTTACGCCAAATGCCCGCTAGACATTACGTCATCTTGCACTGCACCAAGTCTTTGACATCGCGGCATGTACGGGATAGCCCCGGGGGCCTTCGGGCGCCAAGCCCTTGGTCTCCACGGCATGTCTGAGGGTAAGAAAACAGGCTACCTCTTCATGCGAGACCTTGGCCTGAACCTGGGCGGGGCGGATTGTTTCTTGATTGTAACGAGGTGTGTTTGGCGGCCGCTGGACTCGGCCGATACTGTGACGCCGCGACCGGTCGGACAACAGGCGGTCGGGTTGCTTGACAGGCCGCGGCGCCTGGCCTAAATCACGCTTCCCCTTCCGGCCGGCCTGTCTTTCCAGGCCGCCGCCGACGGGCGATTAGCTCAGCGGGAGAGCGCTCGCTTCACACGCGAGAGGTCGCTGGTTCAATCCCAGCATCGCCCACCATTTCCGGATCAGGATAGATGTCGCGCGGTCAGCGATGAAACGTTCGCTCAGCCCTCACGCCAGGCAACGGTGGACTTGCACCGCTTGCACACCCGCTCACCGGGCCAGCTGCTCTCGAAGCGATCCCGGCACATGAGGCAGCGCCGCGGCTTGACGGCTTCCGGCTTGCAGGGCTGGGGCTTGCTGAGGGTGGCTTGTTTCATGCTTGTTAAATAGATCTCAAGTGAGCCGCTTCAAGCGCTTACGCGGCCGCGTCGCGCCAGCATTGCCCGCAGAGCGCGTGTTTCACACCCGCAGCAGCGAGGTCACGCAACCTGTGGTGCCGGGCGGGTCACGAGCCGTCCGCTCAACCCGAAGAACGGGCGCAGGAGGGTGCCGAGATAGCTGCCCGACAGGCCGCAGAGGAACCACAGCCAGCCATGCAGGCTGCCGGAGGCAACGCCGCTGAAAAAGGCGCCGACGTTGCAGCCGAAGGCCAGGCGCGCCCCGTAGCCCATCAGCAGACCGCCCAGGGCCGCCGCCAAGACCTGCCGCCAGGGCAGTCGCCAGGCCGGGTTGAACCGCCCGGCGAGACCGGCGGCCAGGAAGGCGCCGGCCAGCACCCCGAAATTCATCACCGAGGTGGTCTCGGCAAAGACCGAGCCGGCCAGGGCCCGGCTGGGATAGGGCCAGGTCCAGAATTCGTAGGCCGAGAGGTCGACACCGGCTGCCGCGGCCAGCTTGCCGCCCCAAAGGGTGTAGCCGAAGCTGACGTTCCAGGGGTGGCCGGCGGAAACCAGGGTAACCGCGTTGAGGACGGCCAGGCCGATGGCACCCCAGACCAGCGGCCAGGGGCCGCCGACCAGGCGCCGCCAGAGCGGGTCGGCCGGCGCAAGGCTGGTCGACGCGGCCGCCCGGCGCCGGCGCTCGAGCCACAGCGTGAGGCCGGCAATGAGCGCGAAGACGGCGAGCTGCGCCATCAGCGCCGGCCACAGCCCCCATTCCGTCAACAGGGAGATGCTGTGGTTCTGGGCCTCGGGCCACCAGGTCACCGCGAGCCACCAAGGCAGATGGGCGGCCCCGATGAGCGAGCCGACCATGAAGAAGACCAGTGCAAAGACCATCTTCGTCGAGCCGCCGCCGACCGTGTAGAGCGTTCCGGAGGCACAGCCACCGGCAAGCTGCATGCCGAGGCCGAAGAGCGCCGCACCGACCGCCACGGAAGGGGCGAGCGGCGCCACCGCGCCGACGACCTTCAGATCCTGCAAGCCGAGGGCCGCCTTCAGACCGAGGGCGGCGCCCGCATCGAGCAGCGGAAAGAACAGCAGCGTGGCCAACCCCAGCATGACCATCTGGGCGCGCAACCCCTCGCCGCGGCCTTGCACCAGGAAGGCCCGCCAGGCCGAAGCAAAGCCGAAGGCAGCGTGGTAGAGCACCAGCCCGAGGGCGCCGCCCAACAGGAACAGCCAGGCCGGCTTGCCACCCGTCGCCGCGTCGATATAGACCGCGCCGCCGGCCAGCAGCAGCAGGGCCGGCATGGCAACGCGCCAATCGGGGCGTCGAAGCAGGTCGGGGGAAGTCATGACTTTGGGTCTCGCAATCGCGCTCTCTGCTACAGCTCGTCAGAGGGTATCGGACAGGCGGCGTCGCCGTCGAGGCCCTGCGTCCCCGACGGACCGCTTTCTACTTCCTGGCCGCCGCGCCGAGCTGGATTTGCCGCTCGGGCGCGGCCGTCCAGTCGACCATGGAGCCGTCATAGACCCGTGCGCTCTTGCGCCCGAGCAGCTCGCTCTGGATGAACCAGGCGAGCGCCGACCAATGGCCGGTGTTGCAGAAATAGATGACTTCCTTGCCGTCCTCCCGGCCTGCGTCGGCCAGGCCGATCGCCTGCAGCCGTTCGGCGGCCTGCGCCGCGGCCGCGACGTGACCGTCGTTCACCAACAGGTGGTCCGGCAAGGACACCGCGCCGGGAATGGTGCCCGCGCGCTTGGCCCAGGTGTGGCGCGTCTTGCCGAGGAAATACTCGCTCGGCCGTGTGTCGATCAGCGGCCGTCCGGCCTGCTGCGCCGCCTGCACGGCCGCCCGGTCGGCAACCAGCTCAGGCCGGAAATCGGCCTCGAAGATGTCCGGCAGCGGGTCCACCCAACCGGTCTCGACGGGATTGGCGGGATCGGCCGTGTAGGCGCGGTAGCCGCCGTCGAGGATCGACACCCGGTCGTGGCCGATCACTTTGAAGGTCCAGTAGACGCGGGCAGCACTGCTGACGTCGAGGGCATCGGTGCCGGCGGAGACCACCACCACATGGCTGTCGCTGGAGATACCGAGTTCGCCGATCAGGGCCTCCAGGGTCTCCAGGCGCGGCAACTGAGCGGGCACGCCGTCAATCTCCGTGCGCCAGCCGGCCTTCAGATAGTCGCTGTAGACCGCTCCGGGGATATGGCCGGCCTTGTACACTGCCTCCGAGCCGCCGCCGAGCTCGTTGCGAACGTCGAGTACCACCAAATCGTCGCGCCCGTCGTTTTCCAGCAGCCAGGCAACGTCGACCAGCGGCCGCGCCGCCTCCCCGGCCACGGCGGGCGCTGCGGCGGTCAGCTGGACCAGGGCAAGCACCGCAAAGGCCGCGGTGCAGCACGCCAGAGGCGAAAGGGCCCGCATGATCTACCTCTTCGAATGAGAGAATTGCATAAATCTAACATGTCATATTGTGAATTGCTATAAAATTACCATCTTGGGATGTTAATTGTGACGCTAATTTGCCTCTTGTGATTCAGCAGTCCAGTCGATTGAAGGGGTAACGTGGGGCCTTGGCGATCTGCTATGTCTTTGGGGGAAATGTCTCGTGCTGTCGAAACGCCGGGGTCGGTGTTGATCTACGTCGCCTCGGATTCCCCCGCGGACGGCCTGGTCAAGCTGCCGTTTGCGCGCGCCCTGCGAAATGCCTTTCCCCGTGCCGAGATCACTTGGCTCGCCGGCAAGGGCACCTCGGCCTATGCCCATAGCCTGGCGCCGCTGGTGGGCGGGTTCATCGACGAGGTGGTCGAGGAAGCCGGGATCGGCCGACAGTGGTCGGAACTGCTCAAGCCGCCGCTCAGCGGCACCCGGCTGGCGGGCCGCCGCTTCGACCTGATCATCGATACCCAGCGCCAGTTCGGCACGGCCCTGCTGCTGAAGCGCATCCCGACCCCCTGCTTCATCTCCGGTGCCGCCGACTACCTGCTCTCCGACCGCCGCCCGCCGCGGCCGCGCCGCAAGCAGCCGACCAAGGTGCGCCAGATGCTCAGGCTGGCGGAACTGGCCAGCGGCCAGCCGGCAGATATCCGCGGCGAGCCGCCCGACGACCCCCAGCTCAACGCCCTGGCGGCCAGACTGTTGCCGGAGGGCTGCCGCTATGTCGGACTCGCCCCCGGGGCAGGCAGCGAGCACAAGCGCTGGCCCCTTCAGCGCTATCTCGAACTCGGCGCCGCACAGTTCGCGGCCGGCCACGTGCCGGTGGTCTTCCTCGGTCCCGAAGAGGGCCACTGGGCTTTGCCGGTGCGTGAAGCCTTGCCGCAGGCGCTGCTGCCGCTACAGGCGGAAGCGGTGGCCCGGCTCGGCCCCTCGCCCCTGGTCACCATTGCGCTGGCGCGTCGCCTGGCGGTAGCGGTCGCCAACGATGCCGGCATCGGCCACATGATGGCGGCGGCCAACTGCCCGCTGGTCTGCCTCTTCGGGCCGACGGCACCGGAGAGGTCGGCGCCCCTGGTGCCTCGCGCCCAGGTGCTGTGCGCGCAGAGCTATGGCGGCGAGGCCATGGAGAACATTCCTCTGGCGGCCGTGCGGAACGCCGTCGACTGCTTGCTGGAGGGCACCACGGAGGACTCGGCCGCCAAGGCGCGGCCAGCGGCGGGGAGAGCCGTCTACTAAGAGGGGAAGCAAGATGAAGAAGATTGCAGCGCGGCGGGGGCCGCTGGCGGGGCGCGTCGCCCTGAGGTTATGGGCCTTCGCCTTCGCCGGCCTAGTCGCCGTCGGGTGCTCCGACGTGAAGGAATCGCTCGAAGATGCCGACAAGTCGCTGTCGGATGCGCTCCTCGGAACGGAGACGGAAGAGGCCAACAGCCTTACCGGCCCCGCGCTCGCCGACTCGCTTTACGAGGGCGGCCTCAAGCTGAAAGCCGAGGGCCAGGACGCCGAAGCCTTTGCCCGTTTCGAGCAGGCCGCCGAACGCGGCCACGCCGGCGCCGCCTATGAGCTGGGCGAAGCCTACGAGGCCGGGCGCGGTGTCGACAGGGACCCCAAGGCCGGCGCCGAGTGGATCGACGCCGCCGCCGCCCGCGGCGAGCCGCGCGCCCAGTATGCCCTGGGCGCAGCGCTCTACAACGGCGACGGGGTCGCCCGGGACTACGTGCGCGCCGTCGAGTATCTCGGCCAGGCCGCCGAGCAGGGCCATGCCGATGCCCAGTTCCTCCTTGGCGAGAGCTACGCCAACGGCCGCGGGGTGACCAAAAACCTGTCCTGGGCGGCGCGCTGGTACGGCAAGGCGGCCAGGCAGGGCCATGTCGAAGGCGCCTTCTCCTTCGGCGTGGTGCAGGCCGCCGGCCTCGGCCTGCCGACCAACCTGCCCTGGGGCTATGCCTGGCTCGACGTCGCCAGCGACCGCGGCCATGTCAAGGCGGGCGAGGTGCGCGCGGCCGTCGCCAACAAGATGACCCCGGCGGAAATCGCCACCGGCAGGCAACGCGCCCAGGCCTTCGCGCCGGAAGCCGCTACCGAATTCGCCGACCGGCCGACCGTCATGTACGTACAGCACAGCCTCAACCAGCTGGGCTTCAACGCCGGGACGGTCGACGGCCTGATGGGGCCGCGCACGCGCAGCGCCATCAAGGCCTACCTCTCCAGCAACGGCGACACCGACGGCCAGGCCGCCGTCACCCCTACCCTGGTGCAGCGGCTTTTCGAGGGCCAGCAGAGCGCGGCGTGAGGCCGCCGGACTTCAGAACAGGTCGAGCTGCGCGGGCGCCGCGGGCAGCTCTTCCTCGCCCAGCAGGCCAGCGTCGTCCTCGCGCACCGAATTCACCCGCTTCGATACCGGGGTGAGGGTCACCGCCGCCTCGGGCAGCGGCGTCAGGAGCGCCAGGAGGTCGTCGCGCGTTGTCGCCGGGTCGAGCCAGGGGCCGACCTGCTCCGGGGTCAGGATCACCGGCATGCGGTGATGCACCGCCGCCATCTTGGCATTGGCCTGGGTGGTGATCAGGGCGCCGCCGCGCTCGGGCTCGCCCGCACCGGTGCCGGGCAGCGGCTCCCAGATTGCCGCGAAGGCGAAGGGCGAGGTGTCCATCAGGCGCAAGCAGTAGGGCTGGCGGTTGCCGCCCTGGCGCCATTCGTAGAAGCCGTCGGCAAAGACCACGCAGCGCCGTTCGGCGAAGGCGGCGCGGAAGGAGGGCTTCTCGGCCACGGTCTCGGCCCGCGCGTTTATCAGCGGCGCGGTGGTCCGCTCCCCCTTCGACCAGCTCGGCACCAAGCCCCAGCGCAACCAGACGAAGTGCCGCTCGGCCGCGGCGTCGCGGATCATCGCCGCCACCGCCTGGCTCGGCGCGATGTTGTAGCGCGGCTCAAGGTTCGGCAGCTCGATGAAGCCGAACAGCCGCTGGATCGCCTCGGATGGCGCGGTCAGCAGGAAGCGTCCGCACATGATTCTGAAAACTCCTCGACGGCCCGGGTCGGAAATTCTGTGGTAATCGCAGGTGCCGCCTTGCAGCAACACACGCCTAGGCTAGTATGGTAAATGTTCCTGGTCTGTTCATGATGACAGATTCGCGACGGCAGGTATAGATTGTGCCCATATCTGGTGGGGCATGACGGGCATCGGCCCCAGATATTGTGCACGTAATTCAATTTCAAGTGGTCCACAGCTGTGGACGTTGGGGGAAAAAGGATGGATGGATCGGGGATTTTCGGGCCGGCGGCTTCGGCCGACAGCGAGGCGAAGACTGATCCGAAAGCTGTGGATAAGGCAGGCCAGCTAGGAAGACAAGCCGCCGCTGCGACCCCTTCCCGCACGCCTGCCAACGACGACTCCGTCGACGCTCCCGAGGCCCCGGCGGCCCAGGAGGCCCTGCTCGGCGCCGACCAGATCCGCGATGAGTTCCAGAACGAGCGCGGCATCAAGGTGCACATGGACCGCAGCCGCGACGCCAACCTGACCGTCTTCGGCAAGGCGACGCTGTCCGACCGCTACCTGATGCCCGGCGAGAGCTTTCAGGACCTCTTCGCCCGCGTCGCCGCCTACTACGCCGACGACAGCGCCCACGCCCAGCGGCTCTACGACTACATCTCGCGGCTGTGGTTCATGCCGGCCACCCCGGTGCTGTCCAACGGCGGCACCTCCCGCGGCCTGCCGATTTCCTGCTTCCTCAACGAGGCCGGCGACAGCCTCGACGGGATCGTCGGGCTGTGGAACGAGAACGTCTGGCTGGCCGCGCGCGGCGGCGGCATCGGCAGCTACTGGGGCAACCTGCGCTCGATCGGCGAGCGGGTCGGCCACAACGGCAAGACCTCCGGCATCATCCCCTTCATCCGCGTCATGGATTCCCTGACCCTGGCGATCAGCCAGGGCTCGCTCCGGCGCGGCTCGGCGGCCTGCTACATCCCCATCTCGCACCCGGAGATCGAGGAGTTCATCGAACTGCGCCGGCCGACCGGCGGCGACCCCAACCGCAAGGCGATGAACCTGCACCATGGCGTGGTGATCAGCGACGCCTTCATGCGCGCCGTCGAGCGCGACGAGGAATGGGGCCTGACCAGCCCGAAGGACAACGCGGTGATCCGCAAGGTGCGCGCCCGCGACCTGTGGATCCGCGTCCTGACCGCACGCATCGAAACCGGCGAGCCCTACATCATCTACGGCGACCACGTGAACCGGCAGATCCCGCAGCACCACAAGCTGGCGGGCCTGACCGTGAAGATGTCGAACCTCTGCAGCGAGATCACCCTGCCGACCGGCAAGGACCACCACGGCGTCGAGCGCACCGCGGTGTGCTGCCTCTCCTCGCTGAACCTCGAGAAGTACTTCGAGTGGCAGGACGCAGAAGGCTTCGTCGAGGACGTCATGCGCTTCCTCGACAACGTGCTGCAGGATTTCATCGACAAGGCGCCGGACTCCATGGCGCGCGCCAAGTACTCGGCCCAGCGCGAGCGCTCGGTCGGCCTCGGCGTGATGGGCTTCCATTCCTTCCTGCAAGCCATGCGCATCCCGCTGGAAGGCGTCATGGCCAAGGTGTGGAACAAGAAGATCTTCGCCCAGATCCGCAAGGAGGCAGACGCCGCCTCGCGCAAGCTGGCCGAGGAGCGCGGCGCCTGCCCCGATGCCGAGGAGTTCGGCATCATGGAGCGCTTCTCCAACAAGATGGCGATCGCGCCGACCGCCTCGATCTCGATCATCTGCGGCGGTGCCTCGCCGGGCATCGAGCCGATCGCCGCCAACTCCTTCACCCACAAGACGCTCTCGGGCTCCTTCAACGTGCGCAACAAGCACCTGGCGGAGGTGCTGGAGGAAAAGGGCGAGAACACCCCCGAGGTCTGGACCTCGATCACCGTGAACCAGGGCTCGGTGCAGCACCTCGACTTCCTCAGCGACGACGAGAAGGACGTCTTCAAGACCGCCTTCGAGCTCGACCAGCGCTGGCTCATCGAGCACGCCGGCGACCGCGCCGGGTTCATCTGCCAGGCGCAGTCGCTGAACGTTTTCGTGCCGGCCGACGTGCACAAGCGCGACCTTCACCAGATCCATTTTCTGGCCTGGAAAAAGGGCGTGAAGAGCCTCTACTACTGCCGCTCGAAGTCGATGCAGCGGGCGGAATCGGGACTGCCGGCGATACCGACGGCGACCGTGCCGCACCTCGGCAAGATCGCCTCCAAGGGTCTCGCGGCCGCGGCGGCGGAGTCCACCACCGACTACGAGGAGTGTCTCGCCTGCCAGTGAATTTTCGCGGCGGCCGCCATCGCGGCCGCCGCGTGGAGCGACCTTCGCAGGGCCGCGCGCGGGCACGCAAGTGCCGCCGGGGCTTCGGGGGGTGCAAGGGGCCGGCGGTTCGGGGGGACCGCCGGCCCCCACTTTCCCCGGCCAGCCGCGAAGGCGGCCATGTTTTGAACCTTAGCAGCCAAGCGGCGCCGCAGGACAGCAAGGCGCCGCAACCATGGGAGAACACGAAAAGATGTCGCTGCTCGATGCCAGCCCCGTCTACAAGCCCTTCCGCTACCCCTGGGCCTATGACGCCTGGCTGATGCAGCAGCGCCTGCACTGGCTGCCCGAAGAGGTGCCGCTGGCCGACGACGTGAAGGACTGGAACCGCAACCTGACGGACGGCGAGCGCAATCTGCTGAGCCAGATCTTCCGCTTCTTCACCCAGTCGGACGTGGAGGTGAACAACTGCTACATGCGCCACTACGCCCGCGTGTTCCAGCCGACCGAAGTGCAGATGATGCTGGCCGCCTTCTCCAACATGGAGACGGTGCACATCGCCGCCTACTCCTACCTGCTCGACACCATCGGCATGCCGGAGGCCGAGTACTCCGCCTTCCTCCACTACAAGGAGATGAAGGACAAGTACGACTACATGCAGGAGTTCGGCTGTGATACCAAGGAGGAGATCGCCAAGACGCTGGCGGTATTCGGCGCCTTCACCGAAGGCCTGCAGCTCTTCGCCTCCTTCGCCATCCTGCTGAACTTCCCGCGCTTCAACAAGATGAAGGGCATGGGCCAGATCGTCACCTGGTCGGTGCGCGACGAGTCGCTGCACACCCAGTCGGCGATCCGCCTGTTCAAGACCTTCATCGAGGAAAACCCGGAGGTCTGGAACGACGCCTTCGAGCGCGACCTCTACAAGGCCTGCGAGACCATCGTGACCCACGAGGACGCCTTCATCGACCTCGCCTTCGAGCAGGGCGGCGTCGAGGGCCTGGAGCCTCACGATGTGAAAGCCTACATCCGCTACATCGCCGACCGCCGCCTGACCCAGCTCGGCCTGCAGCCGATCTACCGGACCGACAAGAATCCGCTGCCCTGGCTGGACGCCATCCTCAACGGCGTCGAGCACACCAACTTCTTCGAGAACCGCGCGACGGAATACTCCAAGGCCGCCACACGCGGCACCTGGGAAGAGGCGTTCGAGTAGGCGCGTCTCTAGGCATTCACCTCAGGGCGCATGCGAATCGCTTCGGTGGCGAGGCGAGGCGGTGGCATGCTGGGCGTTTATCTCGGCGACGATGTCCCTGAGGGCCTGCTTTTTCGATTCCAGGACAGCGTCTTCGCTCAGCTGCGGAAGGGCCGTCAGCGACAGCTTTTTCAGCCGCGCTTTCAGCTGAAGTTTTCTCACCCTGTTCCTGACGCCACGGGGCAGGCTGGAAAGCGACTCAAAGCCGGAGCCCTCCGGGGCGGGGCCAAGGTTCACCGGATCGTACTTCACGCCCAAGGAGGCGCACCAGTCCTCCCACTTGAACCTGTTGTGAACCATCAGCTCGCATGCAACCCAGGGCGTCCGCAGTGCATCCGCCAGGATGGCGCCGTGCATGGCTTCCGCGAGCACAACTGCCGAGCGGTTGATCTCGTCAACGAAAAGGTCGAACGGCAGATCGGGCGTGACGTAGTTGATCCCGAGGTCGTCGCAGAACTGCTTGAGAATGCCGCCGAGCCGCCAGGTCGTGTTCACGTGCGGTACGAAGGTCACCCCCTCTTTCCTGGAAGCGGGCAAGGCTGCGTAGAAGTCCGAAAGCAGAGCCGCTCCGTCGGTAACAGCCAGGTCCGGGCTTGCCTTCAGGTAGGCGGCGGTCTTCGGGCCGCGCACACAAGAAATGAACCAGGAATCGTCGAACTCCCGCTCGATCGACTCGTATCCCGCACCAGAGCTGAAAACGATCTTGCGTGCATACTTGTCGACCTGCTGGAAATTGCGTTCGTTGAGGATGGTCCCGATCCCCACGATGCAGACGTCGTCGCCGTCGATGATCTCTCGCGAGAACAGCTTGCTCAAAAGGAAGGGATTTA
>WHTV01000209.1 GCA_009377535.1 Kiloniellaceae bacterium | reverse complement strand
GGTTTGGCGGCCGTAGCCGATGATCACCTCAGGCTCCTGTTCCCATCGCCAGTAGTCCACGACCAGTTCGCTGGTGAACGGGCCCAGCGCGGCGCGATCACCGCGCAGCCACAGCAGCGGATCACGGCCGGCGTCGTTAGCGGTGTTCAAGGCAAGGACTCCTGTCTGCCGCGCGCGTTTATCCGCAGGGAGGAATGCGCAGCAGCGGCGTGTAGCGGGTGATGCTGGCGGGTTCGGCGACGGGACGCCCGTCGAGGGCTATCCAGGCGTGAAGCTGGATCGGGTCGGCAGCGATTCCGTGGCACCACCCCGCTCGCCGGCCGGTGAGGGCCAGGACGAGCATCGCTGCGGCGGTTTCCTCCAAGCACGCGACGCGGAACGGCAGGACAGAGGCGACGTTGCGCACACAGTCTAGGCTGTGCTCGACCGCCGCCGGCGTGGCGTGCCGGTGCGGCCATCGGGTGGCCGCGGTGAGCAGCGCGATGATCCGGGCGAAGGACCGCGACCGCCGGCCGACGTGGCGGACGAACAGGATACTGGTCACCGCGACGCTGGCCAGGACGGTGAGGCCGACCACCGTGCGATGAGGCGGGCGGACGCCTGCGGGCACCTCCTGCGTTCCCCAGCTCGGACGGGTCGCCGGGACCGTGGGAACCGTCCACGGTCGTGGTTGTCGCGCTCCGTCCAGCAGCCCATCAGTGTGC
>WHTV01000208.1 GCA_009377535.1 Kiloniellaceae bacterium | reverse complement strand
GTGCACCCGGCCGCGCAGCACCCGGACCTCCGCCTTGGCCTCCTCCAGCCGCTCGGTCAGGCGGGCCGCCTCCCTGGCACCCTCCGAGCGGGCCGCGTCCAGCTGCTCACGCAGCCGGGACGCCTCGGCGGCCTCCCTGCGGTCGCGGACCTCCCGCCCTGCGGTCGCGTGCGCCCCGGCGAGGACGCGCTCCCAGCCCTCGGGACGCAACAGGTAGGCGGCCACCGCGACCTCGGCCGGGTCGACCGCCGCCGGCACGTCGCCGGACTCCACGGCCGCGGCCAACTCCGGCTGCTCCGTGCGCAACGCGTCCGCGACGCGGCCGCGGAACCCCTCGTCACGCTCCAGGGCGGCCGCGATCTGCGCGGCCGCCAACCGGGCCCGCCGCCGCGGCTCGAACCTGGCCACCCGGCGGAGGGTCGGCGGGATCTCGGCAGGCTCGAGGGCGCCGAGGCAGGCCGCGGCACGCTCGACCAGGCTCTTGCGTACCGGCTCGGGCAGCACCGCCGGGTCCGGTTCTACCGGTTCGACGGGCTCGACCGGCAGCGGTCTCCTCAGCGAAATCACCGACAGCACGGACAGCGCCAAGGCCGGCGGCATCCTCCAGACCGTCACAAGCAGCGAGCCGCTGCACTTCGATGGCGGCATCCAGGGACAGGGCTCCCTCAACGTCTTCAACGCCCTGGCCTACAGCGCCCTCGTCGGCAC
>WHTV01000207.1 GCA_009377535.1 Kiloniellaceae bacterium | reverse complement strand
GAATCCATCATCTGCTGATCAATAAAAGTGTTTTCAAACTTAGGAGTAACGGGGGGACAGAGTTTTGGGGGGTGATCAGCAGGCTGATGGAAACATCAGCGGCTGGTGTCCTTGCGGAAGACGGCGTTGACGAGGCGGTCAGTGGCTTCCTTCCGGTCGAAGCCCCGCTCCACGAGATGGCTGACGGCAGAGGTAAGGAGGGGGCTCAATACCCTCTTCGCCTCCTCGACCGATGGGGCCTCATCACGATACCCACGGCATACTGCGGCGAGCACTGCGCGCGCCAAGTCGTCGGACGACGGGATGCCCTTCTTCGTGCGCTTCGCCGCGTACTTGCGCTGGGCCTTCGCGCGCTTGGCTTTTCTGCGGGCCGCCACTTTTCCCAACGTCTCGTCCATGCTGAGTTTGATTCCGCACTGGTGGGGGTGGTTCGGGATGATCTGGACAAGCATAGGCGGCGATCCCTTAAGGTTCCTTACCAGGCAGGGCCACCGGTGACGGCGGGTCCGCGGGACCGGGCGCTGCGGGGTGGCCCTGGGCCAGGGCGGTCAGGTAGCGGCAGACCGTGTCGATGCCTTCCAGGGTCCCGCCGGTGACCAAGGCGAGCGGCGGCTGCCCGGCGAAGGGCGGGGCGTCGTGGGGGCTGCGCAGCCAGCCCAGCGCCTGCTGGCCGCCCCCGAAGAGCTGCCGCAGCAGCCGGTGGACCGT
>WHTV01000206.1 GCA_009377535.1 Kiloniellaceae bacterium | reverse complement strand
GCCACGGGGTCTGTCGGGGCCGGCCGCCATCACCGGCCCACGATCACGACGATCAGCGCGGCGAGCGACGCCACGACCAGGCCTACGGCGACGAGCAGCGGAATGCGCAGCGGCGGCAGCGCCTCGCCACGGTGCACCGCGCGCTCCGCGCCGTGCCAGCGGAGATAGCCGGCCACGGCCACGGCCAGGCTCACCACGACCAGCGCACTGGTCGCGGCGGTCATCGGCCAGGGGGCGTGCAGGCGGAAGCCGGGATCCTGCACGCGCTTCCCTTCCGCGGGACGCCGTGGCCCCGGCGCGCCCGGATGGTCGGGCTCTCCCCAGAACATCCCGGCCCAGATCTTGGCCATCGAGAACAGCGTGAGCAGGCTCACCACCAGGCTGACGGCGACGATCAGCAGGCGCTGGGCGTCGAGGCCAGCCTCGACCAAGGCGACCTTGGCCACGAACCCGCTCATCGGCGGCAGGCCGGCGAGGCTGAGCGCGGGCAGGGCGAACAGGACGGCCATCACCGGCGCGCGGTGCATCAGCCCGCTGAGCTTGGTCAGTGCGGCGGTGCCGGTGGTGTGCTCGACCATGCCGCCGGCCAGGAACAGGCTGGTCTTCACGATAATGTGGTGGACGATGTAGAAGATCGCGCCCGCGATCCCGGCGAGGCTGAACAGCCCCAGACCCAGGATCATGTAGCCGATCTGGCTGACGATGTGGAAGC
>WHTV01000205.1 GCA_009377535.1 Kiloniellaceae bacterium | reverse complement strand
GACAGCGACGTCCAGTTCCGTTCCCGGAGCGAGGCGCAAGCCCTGCTGGCGACCCTTCAACAGTAGCGTCGGTCACCTTCGTGATCGCCGGCGGCCGCGAAGCGGTCCGCTCGGCTCTCCATATGGCCGTCCTCGTCTCGATCCGCCGCAAGCTGCCGCTGGCACAGACCTATCACCGGCTCGTCTCCAGCGGAAAGCCCGCAAAGATCGCCATCGTTGCCTGCATGAGCAAGCTCCTCGCCATCCTCAACGCTTTCCTGAGAGACCAAACCCCATGGCAAAACGCTTGACCGACAAGACGGTCGCTCAGGGTGAGGCAAAACATAAATAGTGACCTCATGCTGAGGAGCGAGCGGTAGCGAGCGTCTCGAAGCACGAGGTCAATCAGGCAAGCCGCATACTTTTTCAGCAGCCTGCCGGGCGGAATCAGCTCGCGGCGAGGCTGCCGGCTGCTGCCGCAGGATCGCCGGCCGGATGGAAGGGACGAGATCCCGCGCCGAGCCGCATCGACGGGCTGAGAAGGGGCGCACTGGATAGCGACGGCAGCGCTATGGGACGACGGCAGGCGCGGCTACAGGATGGAAAAACGAAACCCCCCGGGCGAGAAGCCCGGGGGGCGGTGAAACCATCTGAAGCGCTCTGGCTAACGAGCGAGGCTGGTCAGTCTTCGGCCCCGTCGTCGCCCGTTGGCTGCCGGCGCCTCATGAAGAAAC
>WHTV01000204.1 GCA_009377535.1 Kiloniellaceae bacterium | reverse complement strand
ACACATAGATGGTCAGGTTGCGGGAGAACGGCGCGGAGACCGCGAGTCGATGTGGGCTGTCGAAGAGCATCTTCGAGCCGATGACATGGAGGTTCTGTACGTTCATGGCGGAGATCGTCGTGCCCTCGCCGTGCGCCACCTCGGCGCCGCAGTTCGCCACCGACGGACCTTCGACGAGCACCCGGATCGGGTCGAGCAGGCCGATGTTGGGTGCAAGGCCGCGGAAGAAATACGTGAAGAGGTAGACACCCATCGAAGCCCGCATCAGGTGCCAGGTGCAGTGCTGCGGGCCCCTGTGGTTCTCCGGTGAGACGCCTTGGTTGATGACGGTGAGGCTGTCGCCTTCCTTCACCACGGTCGTCGGCAGGCGGACCAGGCCGCTCTCCTGGCCTACCCCGTCGTTGAACAGCACCGAGCGGTAGATGCCGTCGTTGAGCTGGCTGATGCGCTGCCTGGCGAGGTCCGCGCTGACGGCGAGGATCTTCCGCAGCCCGCCGGCGACCTCCGTGACGCCGCGTCGTTCTACCTCGCGCAGCACCCGGTCGCGGATCCGCTTACACGTCGCGACCCTGGCCTTGAGGTCGCTGGCGAACACGAACGGGTTACGTACGGAGTTGAGCATGAAGTCGAGGATGTCCCGGCGCAGCTCCCAGTTGTCGCCGATGCGGAGCGCGTGGACGTGCAGGCCCTCTTCCCAGCGCGTCGTCGCCCGGG
>WHTV01000203.1 GCA_009377535.1 Kiloniellaceae bacterium | reverse complement strand
AAACAGCCGGCGAAGAAGCGCTCGTCGCGGACCAGGTCGGGGCGCAAGCCCGGCAAACAACCGGGTGCGTCGTCGTCCTCGCGCAGCCTCGTCGCTGATCCCGACGAGCGGCTGGAGATCCGGCCGGATCGCTGCGGATCGTGTGATGCGTCGCTGGCCGGGGCCGCCGAACACGACCGTCAGCGTCGCCAGATCGTCGACATTCAGCCCGTGCCGCCGCCGAAGGTCAGCGAGTACCAGCGGATTTCCAAGGTATGCCCCTGCTGTGGGATAGTCACCACTCCGGACTGGGACGACGAGGCGGTGCCTGTCGAGCACGCCGAGACCCTGTCCGCACCGGGCTCGCCGGTGCGGATCGGCCCGGAAACCATCGCCCGGGCGGCGCTGCTGACCTGTGCGCACTACCTGCCTGTCGGCCGGGCGCGCGACCTGCTGGAGAAGCTAACCGCGATCGACGTCTCCACCGGGTTCCTGGCCGGGATCCGCGGCCGCGCCGCGCGCAGGTTGGAGAAGAAGTTCCTCGGCCACATGCAGAAACTGTTGGCCAGCGCGCCGGTGCTGCACGCCGACGAGACCACCGGCCGCGCCGCGGGCGCCCTGTCCTATGTCCACGTTGCCTGCACCGAATATTTGACGTTGATGCACGTCGGAGACCGCTCCGCCGCCACGATCGACGCCGGTGGGGTGCTCGGCGAGTTCACCGGGGTGCTGGTGCGCG
>WHTV01000202.1 GCA_009377535.1 Kiloniellaceae bacterium | reverse complement strand
GTTCAAATCCCTTCACTCACCCCATTTTATAAAGAGGCCCAGGATGAGTATCGCATCGTCCAAAGCCTTCCAGTCGTCACTCAATTTGTGTCGGGCCGCTAGCTCAGTTGGTAGAGCAGCTGACTCTTAATCAGCGGGTCCGGAGTTCGAGCCTCCGGCGGCCCACCAAAATTTCATTACACCTACGCGCGTGTCCGTGAAAAGTCATCTGTTCTAAAAAAAATTGTCCGTGTTCTTCGCGTTGCGTATTCACACGCTCTTTTCGCCTCACTACGAGCGATTCAGCACTGCATAACATGCGCCGAACAACTAAAGTAGCAAAGCGGCTTTTCCGACAGTTGCGCATACAGTGTTGGTCCTGCTGTCAGCCTACGCATAAAGCAGCCGGCCTTTTGGTTCGGGCACGGTGCGCTTAAGCTCCTTGGCTGTTTCGATCCACTCATGAATAATCACTTCCACATTCGCAAGGGCTTGCTTATAAGTCTTCCCGTCCGCCGCACAGCCAGGTAACTCCGGGACTTCAGCGATGTAGGCTTGGTCTTCTTCACTCCAATAAATAATTATTTCGTACTTCCACTTACTTTTCATCTTCTTCTCCGGATAGTCGGTATTTTACTATTACTCCCCGCGCTTGCTTGACCTGGTAGGGCTTCGCTTTGCTTCCTTGCGGTTGCAGATTGATGATTTCTTCAACCCCGAACTTGCTGAAAATATGGTGGTCTCCGCGAATACGTT
>WHTV01000201.1 GCA_009377535.1 Kiloniellaceae bacterium | reverse complement strand
CGAGAACGGCGACAGTCACCGAAGTGATAACCGCGAACGGCACCGACCAGCTTTCGTACTGGCCGACCAGGAACAGGTAGCCGAAGGTGATGGCCAGCAGGAAGATCAGCCCGACCTGGCCGGCCGCCGTCACCTCCTGATAGGTCAGGCCCGACCATTCGTAGCCGTAGCCCCGGGGCAGGGAGTCGGCGGCCACCTGCTTGAGCGCCTCGATGGCCTGACCGGAGGAATAGCCGGGCGCGGTGGAGCCGTTGATGGTGGCCGAGGCGAAGTTGTTGTAGCGCATCACCAGGATTGGGCCGAGATCCGGCTCGACGGTCGCGATCGTCCGAACCGGCACCATCTGGCCTTTCTTGTTGCGCACGTAGAGGTTCAGGATGTCGTCGATGCTGCCGCGGAACTGCTGGTCGGCTGCCAGATTGACCTGGTAGGTCCGCCCGAAGGCGTTGAAGTCGTTGACGAAGAGCGAGCCGAGCTGTGCCTGCAGCGTCGTGAACAGGGTGGACACGGGCACGCCGAGGTTCTCCGCCTTGACCCGGTCGACGTTGAGGCGCAGCGTCGGCACGCTCGCCGAGAAGGTGGAATAGGCCCGCTCGATGACCGGGTTGCCGTTGGCCGCCACGACGAAGGACTGCATGACCGAGGCGAGTTCTTCCGGCGACTGGCCGCCGAGCGCCTCGAGCTGCATGTTGAAGCCGCCGGTCGCGCCGATGCCGGGAATGGCGGGCGGCGGGAAGGCGAGGATGTCG
>WHTV01000200.1 GCA_009377535.1 Kiloniellaceae bacterium | reverse complement strand
GTGTAGGGATTGACGTAGTCCAGCTCGCCCCTGGGCTCCGGCACGGCGGCGGCGAAACGGTCGAAAAAGGTCGCGATATCGGCTTTCTTCATGGCCCGGCGAGTGTAGCCGGATCGGTCTGGAAGGGAAGGCGCAAGTCAGGTCTTTGAAGCCGCGTGGCGGCGGTCCTATATTTCCTGAATGACCTCTTCCGAGATCCTGCCGGCGCAGGCCCACCCCGAGGCACCGGCACTGCTGGACGCCGAGTTGACGCCGCACCGCAGCCTGTCGCAGCGCGGCTTTATGCTGCTCATGCTGGGGATCTGCGCGATCTCCTTTGCCGGCGGGCTGGCCTTCTTCCTCGCCGGTGCCTGGCCGGTGGTCGGCTTCCTCGGCGCCGACGTGCTGTTGATCTACGTCGCCTTCAAGATCAACTATCGTCGCGGCCGTCTGGTCGAGCGCCTCTACCTGACCCGCGACAAGCTGACCGTCAGCCGCATCTGGCCCGGAGGGCGCTGCAGCACCTGGGAGTTTCAGCCCTACTGGCTGCAGGTGGTGTTCGATGAGCGGCAGTTGGGCGATGCGCGCAGCGACAGTCCGCTGGTCCTGCGCTCGCACGGGCGCAGCCTGGCCGTCGGCAGCTTCCTCACCGGTCAGGAACGCAGGGAGATCGCCAGCGCCCTGCGGGCCGCCCTTGCCCGCGTGCGCCAGTCCTGCCGCCCCGCCTGATGTAGACTCTCAGTCCGTCAGGCCCAGCACGTCGCGCATCGAGTAGAGCCCGGCCGGCTTGCCGCGTCCCCACAGCGCCGCCTTCA
>WHTV01000001.1:201772-202048 GCA_009377535.1 Kiloniellaceae bacterium | reverse complement strand
GGCGAAGCTGACGTATGCCGCCATCCCGCTGCAGACGCTGACCCTGCTGCTATCCGTGCCTGGAAGGTCCATCGATTTCGCCTTTGAGTATCGCGCAGCACCTTCTTTCCCGCGCCATGCGGTCGCCGCGGCCACTCCAGCATGCAACGGCAGGACCGCGTTAAGGTTCCCCGGAACCTGGTGCGCAGCGATTCCGTTAGTAGCGCACTACCGCCAATCGAAGAGAACTGGCGGACGGTTTATTCGCCGAAAGGAAATGCCATGCTGGGTTGGGCC
>WHTV01000001.1:44420-201762 GCA_009377535.1 Kiloniellaceae bacterium | reverse complement strand
GGTTGGGCCATATTCTTCTTCCTGCTCGCAATAGTCGCGGCGTTCTTCGGCTTCGGCGGTATTGCTGCGGTCGCGGTCGATGTCGCCAAGCTCCTGTTCGTCGTCTTCGTCGTGCTCTTCGTGCTGACGCTGGTCGTGCACCTCATCCGGGGGCGCGGTCCGCCGGCACCGTGAGCGCGTCACGGGAGCTGTTCTCCAGTCCGTAGAAGCGGGCCGCCGTGCCGCCGAAGACCTGCGAGCGCTCGGCTTGCGTGAGGCCGGCGCAGAGGGACTGGGCAGCCGCATGCCATTGGCCGTAGCTTGCACGCAACCGGCACACCGGCCAGTCGGAACCCCACATCACCCGGCCGGCGCCGAAAGCCCGCAGCACTTCGGCGGCATAGGGTGCCAGGTCCTGTACGCTCCAGTCTTCGTTCGCTTCCGTGACCAGGCCGGAGAGCTTGCAGAAAGCGCCGGTCTCCGCCGCAAGGCGCCGCAGGCCCGCGGCCCAGAAGGCGCGCTCCTCACGCGCCGTGCCGTGGTCGCGCACCTGGGGCTTCATGCAGTGGTCGATGACGACCCGCAGCTTCGGATAGCGCTCGAGGAGCGTGAGAAAATTCGCCAGATGCCGTGAGAATCCCAAGGCATCAAAGGTCAGGTCGAGGTCAACGAGGGCCGCATAGGCCCACTGCACGTCGTCGCGCAGCATCCAGTCGACGTCGGGAATGTCCTGGATCATCGGGCGGACGCCGACGAACTTTGGATGCTTCTTCAGGCGCTCGAGGTGCCTGAGATGGCCCTTGTCCTCGAAGTCGACCCAGCCGACCACGGCGGCAACCGAAGGCGTGGCGTCGGCGAGGCCGAGCATGTACTCGGTCTCCTCAACCGTGGCCGCCGCCTGCACCAGCACCGTGCGGCCGATCCCCGCCTCCGCCAGGGCCGGCGCAAGGTCGGCGGGGCGGTAGCGACGCGCGAGGACGGCGTCGTCCATCGGCATCCAATCGTAGTCGCCGCGCCGGGGCTCCCAATAGTGCTGATGCGCATCGACAAGCATCATCCTGGCATCCTCGGCTTGCTCAAGCCGTTGGGGCGTCGGCGCGCAGCAGGCCTTCGGCTTTGAGATCCTGCCAGAGATCGGCGGGAATATCTTTTTGCAGCACTGCGCGGTTGCTCTCGACCTCGGCCGCGCTCTGGCCGCCCGGAATCACCGAGACCACCGCGGGATGCAGCAATGGAAACTGCAGCGCCGCCTCGATGAGCCGCACGCCATGGCGCTTGCAGACCGCCTCGATGCGCGCGACCCGGTCGAGAATCTCCGGTGGCGCCGGGTCGTAGTTGTAATGCGCCCCCGGCTTCGGCCCGCTCGCCAGGATGCCGGAGTTGTAGGGACCGCCGAGGACGATGCCGATGCCGCGCCGCTCGCAGAGCGACAGGAAGGTCTCCAGTGCCTCCTGCTCCAGCAGGGTGTAGCGACCGGCCAGCAGGAAGAGGTCGAAGTCCCCGCGCTCGGCCAACCACTGGCAGGCCTGCCACTCGTTGAGGCCGGCCCCGAAGGCCTTGATGGCGCCCTGGTCGCGCAGCGACAGCAGCGCGTAGTAGCCGGAGCTGATGAATTCGTTCAGCTTCGCCTCCAGCACCGCCTGCGAACCGTGGTTGAAGAGGTCGATGTCGTGGCCGTAGAGAATATCGACGGAGTCGACGCCGAGGCGCTCCAGGGATATCTCGAAGGAGCGCATGACGCCGTCGTAGCTGTAGTCGTAGACCTCCCGGCGCGACGGCGTGTCGAAGAACTTGCCGATGCCGGTGCGCTGCTCCGGCGCACAGGCCTTCAGCAGCCGCCCGACCTTGGTCGACAGCACGTAGTCTTCGCGGCGGCGGCCAATGAGAAAGCGGTTGAGCCGGGTCTCGGAAAGGCCGAGACCGTAGAGCGGTGCGGTGTCGAAATAGCGGCAGCCCGTCGCCCAGGCCGCCTCCAGCGCTGCCTGGGCATCCGCTTCCGTGATGGCGCGGTAGAGGTTGCCGAGCGGCGCCGTGCCGAACCCGAGCTCGGTGAAGCGGAGCCCGCGGTTGTCGATTCGCTCGAAGCGCCTTGTCTTCATGTCGTCCGTTCCTCCCGCAATGCTCTCGGCGGCTGAGACGAAGCCCTCCTACTTCACAGCGCCCGTCGCCATGCCGGCGATGATGTAGCGCTCCAGCAGAATGCCGACTATGACCAGCGGCCCGATCGCCGCGGTCGAGAGGGCCGCCATAGCCCACCAGTTGATGCCCTGGCTACCGGTCTGGCTGGCCACCATGACCGGCAGGGTCTTGGCGTCGGTGCTGGTCAGCAGCGCGGCGAAAAAATATTCGTTCCAGCAGAGAATCAGCGCCAGGATGAAGGCCGCCACCATGCCCGGCACGGAAATCGGCAGCACGATGCGCAGGAAGGCGCCCCAGATCGACAGGCCGTCCACCAGGGCCGCCTCCTCGAGCTCTACGGGGATGGCCCGGAACTGATCGCGCATGATCCAGATGACGATCGGCAGCACCATCAGGGTGTAGAGAAGAATCAGCCCGATCGACGTATCGAGCAGCGCCAGCTCCTTGTAGAGGACGAGAAACGGCAGGGCCAGCACCACCGGCGGCAAGATCAGCTGCGACAGGAAGAAGAAGGAGATGTCCTTGTTGCGCATCGGCCCGAACTTGTAGGAGAAGCGGGTGAGGCCATAGGCCGCCAACGACCCGATGACGATCGCCAGGAAAGAGGCGGAGACCGAGGTCAGCACGCTGTTCCAGAAGCGCCTCAGGAACTCCTCGCGCACGGTGGAGGTCTCGAAAATTGTCTCCGGCGACAGACCCAGCGAGCGCCAGCCGAGCCACTGCGGCATGAAGTCGTAGAAGGGCACAAGGTGGCTGCGCATCACGTCCGGCGCGATCTTGAAGGAGGTCGTCACCGTCCAATAGATCGGAAAGAGACAGATGACAGCCCAGAGGATGAGGATACCGTAGATCAACATCCGTACCAGGATGCGGCGTAGCCGCTCGGCCGGGTTTTGCACCGGCTCGACGTAGTCGACCTCTGTCTCCTCAGCGACGATCATGGCTCTAAGATTCCTCCTGACCGTAGCCGCGCATCCAGCGCCCCAGCAGGTTCAACAGGGTCGTCAGCGCGACGACGATGATCACGAGGTAGACCATCGCAAGCAGCGTGCCGTAGCCGACGTTGGAGCGGTCGCGGTATTCGCGGAAGATGAAGCTGGTCACCGAGTCGGTGGCACCGCCGGGCCCGCCGGAGGTGACGTTGATGATGATGTCGGCCAGCTTCAGCTTGAAGATGATGCGGATCATGATGGCGGTGATCGACACCGGCAGGGTCAGCGGGAAGACGATCTTCCAGAAGGTCTGCCAGGCGGTGGCGCCGTCAACCTTGGCGGCCTCCATGACCTCCTTGGGCAGAGTCTGCAGCCCGGCCAGCAGCATGATCATCATCAAGGGAATGAAGGTCCAGGCATCCATGACCATGATGGATGCCTTGGCCAGCCAGGGATCGCTGAAGAAGATCGGCGTTTCCCATCCAAGCCAGCGGGCGAGATTGGCCAGCGGCCCGAAGCGGATCTCCATCATCGACTTGCCGACCATCCAGCTGACCGCCACCGGCGACAGCATGAGCGGCAGCAGGAAAACCACCCGGAAGAATTTGCGCGCGCGGATCTCGGCGTGCAGCAGCAGCGCCAGGCCGAAGGCGATGGCGTACTCCACCAGCACCGCCAGGCTGTACCACAGCATGTTCAACAGGGCGTTCCAATAGAAGACGTCGCTCATCATCTGGCGCAGGTTGTCCAGACCGTTGAACTTGCGGCCTTCGAAGGAGGAGAGGTTCCAGTCGGTGAAGGAGATGTAGAGCCCGAAGGTCAGCGGGAAGATGACCATGGCGGCGATGAACAGCACCGCCGGCAGCACGAACAGCGCCCTGGAGCCGGCCTGGCCGCGGCGCAGCACCTGGGAGGCTCCGAGGCTCACCGCCCAGACGAGATAGGCATAGACGACCGGCCGCCAGGTGTCGAAGCCGAAGGCAATGCTGCCGTTGGCATGGAGAAGCTGGATGGCAAAGGTCGAGACGAGGACGAAGGTCCCGCCCGCCAGCACGAGGACACCCCAACGCCCGCGGTTTTCCAGCGCCGGCTCTGCAGCGACGATGTCGTCGAGCTCGCTATGACTTGGCGAAACGTCCTGCATGGGGCGGCTGACCGGTTCGAGCTAGCAAGTGAAGAATCGGACCAGCGGCTGCCTGCCGCCGGTCCGTTGCATCTGCCGGGGGTAGTCCCGCCCGCCTAGATCCCGAGCGAAGCCTTATAGAGCTTGATCTGGTTGTCGCGGCCGATCTGGTCGGTGATCCGCTCCCAGGCTTCGGCGATTTTGTCGGCGCCTTCCTGCGCCGAAGCGTACTGGCCGGCATAGGTCTTGGCGAGCTCGTCCTCGGCGACCGAGTAGTACTGGAAGATGCCAGGAATGCGCGGCTCGATCGCGGCATTGGGATGGTTGTAGGAATCCGCTTCCGAGGAGAGGTAGTCGTCGATGAAGGCCTCGTCGTAGCCGGCCTCGACCCATTCGGGAATGTTGAAGTGGCTATTGCGATAGGGCTGGAAGCCCGAAGGATAGGCCGCGCACCACAGCGAGATGTCCTTGCCGCCGAGGTGGGCCGCCGCCGACCAGGCCGCCTTCTGCTTCTTGCTGTCGCTGTCGACCCGCGCCATGACGTAGACGCCCCAGCCGATGTAGGCCATGTTCGGCGCGAAGTTGGGCCCGCTCGACAGGGTTTCCCACTTGCCGGCCTTGTGATTCCAGACGTCGTCGGAGCCCGGCAGGGTCGAAAAGCCGATGACGTCGCCGACGATCGAGGAATCGGAGGTCTTGGCGCTGGAGCCGATATCGCCCCACCAGGACAGCATGGAGCCAGTGCCGGCGAGGAACTGCTGGAAGCCGGTGGTCCCCGGGTCCGCATTGATCTGGTCGGGCGGCTGCGCGTCCATCACGTCGAGCACGTCCTGGATGGCACGCACCCAGGCCTCGTTGTTCACCCGCGGCTTCATGGTGTCGGGGTCGAACAGCCAGGCCGAATCGTCCGGGTGCTTGGCGTAGGCGGTCGCGCGGCTGGCGAGAAAATAGAAGCCGAAGCCGCCCCAGCCCTTCAAGGGATCGAGGTAGCCGTTCGCCGGGAAGCCGTCGATGGTCTTGCCCTTCAGGAACTTGGTGACCTCCTGCACCTGCTGCCAGGTGGTCGGCACGGCCCAGTCGCCTGCATGGCCCTCGTCCTTCCAGGCCTTGGCAAAGTCTTCGTTCTCGAAGTAATCGGTACGGTAGTTGAAGTTGTGGCAGTCGCCGTCGATGGAGATGCGGTAAGTCTTGCCATCCCAGGTGCCGACCGGCTCCTTCAGATAGCCGACATAGTCGTCCATCTCGATCA
The DNA here is from genome assembly GCA_009377535.1 of Kiloniellaceae bacterium. Lineage (GTDB taxonomy): Bacteria > Pseudomonadota > Alphaproteobacteria > Kiloniellales > Kiloniellaceae > Pelagibius. The sequence goes on along the minus strand of WHTV01000001.1, from coordinate 196,340 downwards.
GGTCGCGGACCCAATCGGGCATGACGGAGGCCAGGCCCTTGCCGCAGACATCCCCTTCGAAGGGTGCGCCCATCTGGAGGATGTCGAAGTCGACCGTACCGGTGGCGATGGACTGCTGGAGGCGCGCATTGTAGTCGGCCTGCGCGAGGTCGATCCAGTTGATCCGGGCGCCGGTATAGGCTTCCCAAGGCTTCAGGAAACCGCGGAACAGGAAGTTGTGCAGGTTCTGATTGTTGAGCCCCATGAAGGTGAGCTGAACACCCGCAAACTCGCCTTCCTGCACGGTAGCCTTGGTGCCGCCGAGACAAAGCTCGCCGACCTTCTGCCAGTCGGCGTCGGTTGGCGACCCCGCGCCGACGCCGGGAATCTTCAGCATCTCTGCCCGCAGGCTGCCCTGCGCCGAGGCACGCGGGACCAGCGTGGCGAGACCGGAGGCAGAGCCGAGCGCCAGGGCGCCGGCGCCGACAGCGCCTTTGAGAACATTGCGGCGGCTTGCCTGCATGGCGAGGAGCCGCTGGTAGACGTGCGATTTCATGGATGAATCCTCCCTACAAAGATAGCCGGCTCTTTTGGGCCGCGCGCCACTTGCTGTGGCATTTTCCCGACTCGGCCGAGGAGAATGAAGCCCGGCAACCCCTTCAACTCTGCCTGCTTCGCCCTGAGTGTCCGATCCCCAACCCGTTCGCCTCGGAACCGATGCTCATCGAGTATGCGGCAAGTTTGTCCGCTGTCAACTGAGCCGCTTGGGTCATTGATCGGCCCGCCGACAGCTCGTCACATCGCGCAGACGGCGCCTTAGCAATTGACATCGCACGCCGCCTCGTCTGTTCTTTCACCGCTAGGCAGGGCCCCGGCAGGAGGGTGGTGGGGAGGTTTTATGGCGCAGGTCCAGGTTCGCAAAGTCCGCAAGGCCTTCGGGGCGGTGGAGATCATCCACGGCGTCGACATTGACATTGCGGACGGCGAGTTCGTGGTGCTGGTCGGGCCCTCGGGCTGCGGCAAGTCCACCTTGCTGCGCATGATCGCCGGCCTGGAAAGCATCAGCGCCGGCACTATCGCCATCGGCGCGCGCGTCGTAAACAACCTGCCGCCTTCAGAGCGCGACATCGCGATGGTGTTCCAGAACTACGCGCTCTACCCGCACATGAAGGTCAGGGACAACATGGCCTTCTCCTTGCGGCTGCGCAAAATGGATCGCGCCGTCGTCGCCGAGCGCGTGAACCGCGCCGCCGGGATCCTCGGCCTCGCCTCCCTGCTCGACCGCTATCCGCGCCAGCTTTCCGGCGGCCAGCGCCAGCGTGTGGCAATGGGACGCGCGATCGTGCGCGATCCGCAGGTCTTCCTCTTCGACGAGCCGCTGTCCAACCTCGATGCCAAGCTCAGGGTGCAGATGCGCACGGAAATCAAGGAGCTGCACCAGCGCCTGAGGACCACCACGGTTTATGTCACCCACGACCAGGTCGAGGCGATGACCATGGCCGACAAGATCGTGGTCCTGCAGGACGGCCGGATCGAGCAGATCGGCGCGCCCCTGGAGCTCTTCGATCGCCCGGCCAACACCTTCGTTGCCGGCTTCATCGGTTCTCCCGCCATGAATCTGCTGAAGGGCACCGTCGCCGACGGCGGCGCTGTCGAGATCAACGGCTCCCGTCTGGCGGTCGCCGGAAACCATGCCGCCGCGAAGGGTGAAGCGGTCTTCTTCGGCATCCGGCCCGAGCACCTCGAGCTGTCGCCGGAGGGCGTTCCGGCGCGCATCGCGGTGGTCGAGCCGACGGGCTCGGAGACCCTGGTGTTCCTGCGCTTCGGCGAAAGCGAGATCGTCGCCCTGTTCCGCGAACGCCACGACTTCAAACCCGGTGACACCGTGCATCTGCGCCCCCGAGTCGATCACGTGCATCTGTTCAATGCCGAGACCGGCCAGCGGATCTAGCCGCTCGTGGCGAGCCGACCGCGCCTGTCGATCGCGAAGAATCGAGGAAGCCAATGCTGAAAGGGATAAGCCCGCTGCTCAATGCCGATGTTCTCTATGCGCTGCGGGCGATGGGACACGGCGACGACCTGATCATCGCCGACACCAACTTCCCCTCGGACTCGGTGGCGCGGGAGACCTGCCTCGGCGAGTTGCTGCGCATAGACAACGTCAGCGCCGCCGAGGCGGCCGCAGCGGTGCTTTCGGTCATGCCGCTCGACAGCTTCGTCGACGATGCGGCGGCGCGGATGGAGATCGTCGGCGCCCCGACCGAAATCCCACCGGTCCAGCAGGAGGTGCAGCAAGCGATCGACGCCGCCGAGGGCCGTTCCTGGCCGATGGTCTCGATCGAGCGCAACGCCTTCTACGAACGCGCCAAACAGGCCTACTGCGTCATCCAGACCGGCGAGCGCCGCTTCTACGGCTGTTTTGCGTTCCGCAAGGGTGTCATTCCGCCGGATGCGGCATGAACGCCATGGGCAAGCACAAGCCGGTCGTCATCCTCGGCGTCTTCGTGGCCGACACCTCCTACCGCGCCGCGCGGCAGCCGCGGCTTGGGGAGACCATCCTTGGCAAGCAGTTCGTGCTCGGCCCCGGCGGCAAGGGTTCCAATCAGGCCGTCGCCGCCGGCCGTCTGGCGGCAGAGGTCAGCTTCATCACGCGGCTCGGGCGCGACGCCTTCGCCGACATGGCGATGCGGACCTGGCGGGACGCCGGCGTGACACCGGCCGTCATCGAGACGCCGGAAAGCTACACGGGCGCGGCATACATCTTCATCGAGGAGGCGACCGGCAACAACGCCATCATCGTCTGCCCCGGCGCCGCGACCCTGATCTCGCCGGCCGATATCGAGGCCCAGGCGGAGCTCATCCGCAGCGCCGGTGTTTTTGTCACCCAGCTCGAACAGCCGATCGATGCCGCCCTGCGCGCGCTGGAGATCGCCCGCGCGGCCGGGGTCACCACCATCCTCAACCCGGCGCCGGCCGCCGAGCTGCCGGACTCCCTCTTTGCCCTCTCGGACTACATCACCCCGAACGAGACCGAGGCCGAGGGACTGACCGGCACGAAGGTCGAAAGCCTTGACGACGCCCGCCGGGCGGCCGACCGCCTGCTGGCCAAGGGGGTCGGCGCCGCGGTCATCACGCTGGGAGAGAAAGGCGCGCTCTTCCATGACACGGCAAGCTCCGAGCATGTTCCGGCGATCACGGTCGGCGAGGTCGTGGAGACCACCGGCGCGGGAGACGCCTTCAACGGCGGGCTGGCCGTCGCCCTGTCGCGCGGCCTGGCGCCTCTGGACGCGGTCCGCTTCGCCAACGCGGTCGCCGGCATCTCGGTCACCCGACCGGGCACGGCGCCCTCCATGCCCAGCCTGGAGGAAGTGGAAGCGGTCCTGGCAAGTTAGAGCCGAGTGGCGGTGCTCTCGCGAACGATCAACTGAGCATCGAGCAGCGTTTGGCTCCGTTCACTCCCGGCGGTGCCGTCGAGCTGTGCCAACAGGATGGTCATGGCGCACTCACCGATGCTGAGCCGCGGCTGATGGATGGTCGTCAGGGCCGGAATGTAGGTCTTCGCGAACACGATGTCGTCGAAGCCGACCACCGAGAGGTCCTTGGGCACCTCCACACCCCTGGAGTGAAGCACCGAAATAAGGCCCATCGCCATCTCGTCGTTGCTGCAGAAGATGGCGCTTGGCCGCGGCGCCATCCCGAGCAGCTGCGCGGCCGCACGCCCGCCGCTCTCCGCCGTGAAGTCGCCTGCCAGCAGGCTTTGGCTGGTCTCGGGGAGGCCGGCGGCCGCCATTGCCTTCCGGTAGCCGGCCAGCCGCTGACGGGTGAGGATGTTTTCCGCCGGGCCGCAGAGGTGGGCGATCTGCCGGTGTCCCAGGTCGAGAAGGTGGCGCACGGCGATCTCCGCCGCAGCCACGTTGTCGATGCCGACATGAGGGACGACCTGGTGGTCGAGGGCCTCCGAGATCGTCACCATCGGGGGCGGCGGGCTTGCGCGTTCGTGCAGACTCGCCATGACCGACGGCGGAAGCCGACCGTTCAGCAGCAGAACGCCGTCGGCCCGGCCGTTCCTCAAGTAGCGCAGGAAGTCCTCCTCGCGGCGCACGTCGTTCGCCGTATCGCCGATGAGGATCGTCAGGCCGGCGGCCGACGCGATGCGCTCGATGCCGGCCAGGATCTCCGAGAAGAAGATATTGCCGATGTCGGGCACCAGGACCAGCACCGCCCGGGCGCGCCGCTGCCGCAGGATCTGCGCCGCCGCATTCTGGGTGTAGCCGGTGCGCTTCACCGCCTCCAGAACGGCGTTGCGCGCCGTTTCGGAGACGACCTCCGGATTGTGCAGGGTGCGGCTGACCGTGGCCGTCGAAACGCCCGCCAACTGTGCCACGTCATCGATGGTTGGTCGTTTCATTACGCCGCGCCACGCCCTGCTGCCTGCCCGGATACCTTGAAGCGATCATGACTTTACAAGGAGTCATGTAAAGCATTACATTTCCCGATGTAAAGGTTTACATCGAAAGAGAGCGCCTGAAGGCGCCCGCCCTGGGGAGGAACGGCTGAATGGCGTCGGACCCGATTGCGCAGGACGCGCCGCTTCTCGCAGCCCGCAGGATCACGAAGTCCTACGGTGCCGTCGAGGTACTCCACGACGTCGACTTCGATGTGCGGCCCGGCGAGGTGCATGCCCTGCTGGGCGAGAACGGGGCCGGCAAATCCACTCTCGTGAAAATTCTGTCCGGCTTCGTGCAGCCGACCACCGGCAGCGTGCTGCTGGGCGGGCAGCCTGTCAGCTTTGCCCAGATGCGCGAGGCCGAAGACGCCGGCATCGTCCTCATTCACCAGGACTTCAACCTGGCCGAACTGCGCAGCGTCGAGGAGAACATCTTTCTCGGCCGCGAGATCACCAAGGGCCCCTTCACCGACCGGACGGCGATGCAAGCCAGGGCGCGGGAATTGCTCGATCGGCTGAATTGCGCCGTCGCGGTCACGGCTCGGGTGCGCGACCTGCCCGTCGCGGACAAGCAGATGATCGAGATCGCCAAGGCCACTTCGCGCAATGCCAGCGTGCTGATTCTCGACGAGCCCACGGCGGTGCTCACAAAGCAGGAAACCGATACCCTGTTTGCCCTTCTCGGACGGCTGAAGGCTGCCGGCGTGGGCATCGTCTACATCTCCCATAAGCTGGCCGAGGTCGAGCTCATCGCCGACCGCATCACGGTCCTGCGCGATGGCGAGGTGATCGCAACGGTGCCCGCGCACAGCATCAGCCAGGACGACATGGCCCGCATGATGGTCGGCCGCGAGCTCACCGACTTCTACCCCCACATAGCGGCACCGGCCGAGGACGCCGAGGTTCTGCTGCAGGTCTCCGAGCTCGCTTCGGGCCCGGAGGTCCTGGAGGCGTCCTTTGCTCTGCGCCGCGGCGAGGTGCTCGGCTTCGCCGGCCTTCAAGGCGCCGGCCGCACCGCGCTGATGGAGGCCATCGTCGGCCTGCGCCCGGTATCGCGAGGCCGCGTAGAACTGCGCGGGAGACCGGTCTCCTTGCGCAGCCTCACCGAGGCCAAGGCGGCCAAGCTCGCCTACCTGACCAAGGACAGAAAGGGCAAGGGCCTGCTCCTCGGCAGCGACCTGGTGCGGAATTTCTCGCTCCTCGCCCTGGACAAGTTCGCGACTCCTTTTATCGACAAGCGCCGGGAGCGGGCGGCCTTCCATAGGGCAGCCAAACGCTTCGATCTGCGCGCCGCCGGCCCGGCTATGAAGGCCAGCTCCCTTTCCGGAGGCAATCAGCAGAAATTGCTGCTCGCCAAGGTGCTCGAAATCGAGCCGGAAATCATCATCATCGACGAGCCGACGCGCGGCATCGACGTCGGCGCCAAGGCGCAGATCTATGGCTTCATTGCCAATCTGATTGCCCAGGGCTGCGCGGTCATCGTGCTGTCCTCGGAACTGCTGGAGCTCATCGGGCTTTCGCACAGGGTCGCTGTCATGCATGCGGGGCGCCTCACCGCGATCCTCGAAGGCGCCGCGATCAACGAAGAAGAGATCATGCGCCATGCGTCGGGTCTCACGGCAGCAGGGGCTTCGGCGGCATGACGTTGCAGGGAATGAAGATCGACTTGAAGGCGGTCGGCCCCCTGGCTGCCCTCATCGTGCTTATGGTTCTCGGCACCGCCATCAACGACGCCTTCCTATCGTTCGGCAACCTGACCAATATCCTGACGCGCAGCGCCTTCATCGGGATCATCGCCGTGGGCGCCACCTTCGTGATCTCCTCCGGCGGCATCGATCTCTCTGTCGGCTCCATGGCCGCCTTCATCGCCGGCGCCATGATCATCGTGATGAACCTGCTGCTCGGCGTCACCGACCAGCTGCTCGTCATCGTGGTCTGCGGCGTCGCTTTCGGGGCCGTCCTCGGATTGGTGGCCGGCTGGCTGAACGGCATTCTCATCACGCGAGGCGGCATCGAGGCCTTCATCGTCACCCTCGGCACGATGGGCGTCTACCGTTCCCTCGTGACCTACCTCGCGGACGGCGGCACGCTTTCGCTGAACTTCGACGTCCGTTCCGTCTACCGGCCAGTCTACTACGACAACCTCCTCGGCCTGCCCTACCCGGTGCTGATCCTCGCACTGACCGCGATCGTCGGCTATGTCGTGTTGAACAACACCGCCTATGGCCGCCATGTCCAATCGGTCGGGGCGAGCGAAGACGTCGCGCGCTATTCCGCCATCAACACCGACCGGGTGAAGGTCATCGCCTTCATGATCCAGGGAGTCTGCGTGGCGCTGGCAACCATCGTCTACGTGCCGCGGCTCGGCTCCGCCTCGTCCACCACTGGGCTGCTCTGGGAGCTGGAGGCAATCGCGGCGGTGATCATCGGCGGCACCCTCCTGAAGGGCGGCTATGGCCGCATCGGCGGCACCATCGCCGGCGCACTGATCCTGACGCTCATCGGAAACATCCTGAACCTTACGGACGCCATCTCCAACTACCTGAACGGTGCCGTTCAGGGCGTCATCATCATTGCGGCCGTGCTCCTGCAACGCGGCATGGGCAGGCAGCAAGGATGATTTTCAAAGGGTCCGCGCCTCCTTCTCGGGGAGCGGGCGCAGAACAATAACCTCGGGAGGACGACATGAGATTGTGGAACGGAACGTTAGCAGGCGTTGTGGCACTTGGCATGGCGTCGGTCGCAACAGCATCCCTTGCGCAGGACGTGAAGATCGGCGTCTCCATTCCGGCGGCGACCCACGGCTGGGCCGGCGGCCTGAACTGGCATGCGGCCGAGGCGAAGCGACGCCTGGAAGCCCAGCATGAAAACCTCGAGATCGTGATTGCCGCCTCGGGCTCGGCGGTCGAGCAGGCCAATGCCCTCGAGGATCTTGTTTCGGTGCAGCAAATCGATGCCCTGGTCATCCTGCCCTTCGAATCCGACCCGCTGACCGACCCGGTCAAGCAGGTGAAGGCCGCCGGTGTCTTCATCACCGTCGTCGACCGAGGGCTTTCGGAGACCGGAATCGAGAATATCTACGTCGCAGGCGACAACCCGGGCTTCGGCCGCTCGGCCGGTGACTACATGGTCGAAAAGCTCGGCGGCGAGGGCAAGGTCGTCGCCCTCCGCGGCATCCCGACGGTGATCGACGATCAGCGCATGAACGGCTTCACCGCGGCGATCGACGGTTCGGGCCTTGAACTGCTCGGCGCCGAGCAAGCCAACTGGAACCGCGACAAGGCCTTCGAGGTGATGCAGGATTTCCTGACCCGCTTCCAGGACATCGACGCGGTCTGGGCAGCCGACGACGATATGGCGCTCGGCGCGCTCGAAGCGATCCGCCAGGCCAACCGCCAGGGCGAGATGTTCCTGGTCGGCGGCGGCGGCATGAAGCAGATCGTCAAGGGTGTGGCCGACGGCGACGAGACGATCCCCGTCACCGTCCTCTACCCGCCGGCGATGATCGCGACGGCGATGGACCTGACGGTGGCGCGCTTCTTCTCGAACGGACCCGTGGAGGGCACGTTCAACCTGTCTTCGCCGCTGATTACCAAGGAGAACGCAGAGGCCTTCTACTTCGAAGACTCGCCCTACTGACTGGCGCCGGGACGGCAGGTCCGACTGGCGCCGGGACGGCAGGTCCGCCTGCCGTCCCATCCCTTTGAGCCAATTTGCAGGAGGAGGACCCATGGCGACGACCTTGAAAGGCCCCGGAATATTCCTGGCCCAGTTTGCCGGGGACGAGGCCCCCTTCGATACGCTGGAGGGCATCACCCGCTGGGCCGCCGCGCTCGGCTACGCGGGAGTCCAGATCCCGACCTTCGACCCGCGGCTTTTCGACCTCGATCGCGCGGCGGAGAGCAAGGACTACTGCGACGAGGTGAAGGGCACCTGCGCCGCCGCAGGGGTGGAAATCACCGAGCTTTCGACCCACCTGCAGGGCCAGCTCGTCGCCGTGCACCCGGCCTACGATGTGCAGTTCGATTCCTTCGCGCCGCAAGCTGTGCGAGGCAAGCCGCGCGAGCGCCAGAAGTGGGCGGTGGACCAGATGAATAAGGCGGCGGTCGCCTCGCGCAACCTCGGCCTGGACGTTTCGGTTTCCTTCACCGGTTCCCTCGCCTTTCCCTATTTCTATCCTTGGCCTCAGCGGCCGGCAGGCCTCGTCGAGGAAGCCTTCACCGAACTCGCCAAGCGCTGGCGGCCGATCCTGAACGTCTACGACGAGCAGGGCGTCGACGTCGGCTTCGAAATTCATCCGGGCGAGGACGTCTTCGACGGCGCGACCTTCGAGCTGTTCCTCGACAAGCTGAAAGGTCACAAGCGCTGCACGATCAACTACGACCCTTCGCACTTTGTGCTGCAGTGCCTCGACTACCTTGCCTTCATCGACCACTATCACGAGCGCATTTCGGCCTTCCACGTGAAGGATGCGGAGTTCAACCCGGACGGCCGCCAGGGCGTCTATTCGGGCTATCAGCCCTGGGTGAACCGGGCCGGCCGATTCCGCTCCCTCGGCGACGGCCAGGTCGATTTCATCGGCATCTTCTCCAAGCTAGCCGCCTACGGCTATGACAGTTGGGCGGTGCTCGAGTGGGAATGCTGCCTGAAGTCTTCCGAGCAGGGCGCCGCCGAAGGCGCACCTTTCATTGCAAATCACATCATCCAGGCGACGGGAAAGGCCTTCGACGACTTCGCCGGCGGCGAGACCGACCGCAAGGCGCTGCGCCGGATGATGGGAATCGCATAGGAGGGGACCGTGGCGGCAGAACTGAGGGAAGAGCCGATACGGCTCGGCATGGTCGGCGGCGGACAGGGCGCCTTCATCGGCGCGGTCCACCGCATCGCCGCGCGACTGGACGGCGAATTCACGCTGGTTGCCGGCGCGCTCTCTTCGGATCCCCAGCGGGCGAAGGCCTCAGCGGCCGAACTGGGACTCGCCCCCGAGCGGACCTACACCTCCTTTGCGGAGATGGCCGGGGCCGAAGCGGCCCGCCGCGACGGCATCGAGGCGGTTGCGATCGTGACGCCGAACCACCTCCACTTCGCCGCCGCGAAGGCCTTTCTGGAGGCGGGCATCCACGTCATCTGCGACAAGCCCCTTACCGCCAGGCTCGAGGACGCCGAGACGCTCGCGCGGATCGCTGCAGCATCCGGACGCCTCTTCGTGCTGACCCACAACTACACCGGCTACGCCATGGTGCGGCAGGCGCGCGATATGGTCGCCGGCGGCGATCTCGGGCAAGTCCGGGTGGTGCAGGTCGAATATGCCCAGGACTGGCTGACGGAAAGGCTCGAGCAGACCGGCCAGAAGCAGGCGGCGTGGCGGACGGACCCCGCAAAGTCGGGGGCCGGCGGCTGCGTCGGCGACATCGGCACACACGCCTACAACCTGGCCCGCTTCGTTTCGGGCCTCGAAGTCACCCGGCTGGCGGCCGAGCTGACGACCTTTGTCGAGGGGCGGGCCCTGGACGACAACGTGAGTGTGCTGCTCCGCTTCAAGGGCGGCGCCAGGGGCATGCTCTGGGCCAGCCAGGTTGCGCCGGGCAACGAGAACGGGCTGCGGCTGCGCCTCTATGGTTCCAAGGGCGGCCTGGAGTGGGAGCAGGAAGTGCCGGACCGCCTGTGGTTCACACCCTTCGGCCAGCCCAAGCGCCTCCTCACGCGCGGAAGCGGGGCGGTTGGCGACAGCGCCACTCGGCTGACTCGCGTTCCGGCGGGTCACCCGGAAGGCTACCTGGAAGGCTTCGCCAACATCTATGCCGAGGCGGCGGCAGCCATTCGCGCCGTGCGCAGCGGAAATCCGATCCCCGCCGCTGTGCAGTTCCCGACGATCGAGGCGGGGCTCGAAGGGATGCGCTTCATCGACGCCTGCGTGCGGTCATCGAGTCGCGATGCGGTCTGGGTCGACTTGGGCGGTTGAAAGCCGGCCCTCTCCGCGCCGCCCCCATATCCCGAACTCTTCTTCTCATCGCTGCGGGATTTGGTGGGCCCGGCAGGATTCGAACCTGCGACAACGCCGTTATGAGCGGCGGGTTCTAACCGCTGAACTACGGGCCCGGCGCCATTGTGCCGCCGGTCGGCGGCAGATCAAGCGAATAGGTCGCTCGGGGTGAAAGCGCGGCGGCTGCGCCGTCACTTGGCCACCTGCCGGAGCACCGGCGCGCTCTCGGGCTGTGGGTAGATGAAGCCGGAGGCGGCATAGGTCCGCGATCCGTAGACCCGACCGGGCGTGTACCACACCCGCACCTCCGACCAGTCGTTGCCCTGGGAGACGTCGCGCACCGGGCTGTAGCGGTGTATCCAGCCGCCGTTCAGCCAATTGGCCTGATGCACGACGATCTCCCGGCTGCTGCGCACTTCGGCAACCACTGCCAGGTGGCCGCGGCGCAGGCGCTGGGACTTGCTGAACACCAGCACCGCGCCGGGACGCGGGGCCGCCCCCCTGGCGTAGCGGCCCTCGGCCTTGTTCCACCAGGTCCAGGCGTCGCCGCGCAGCTTGACGCCGGAAAGTTCGCGCGCATAGGGCACGCACTGCAGTGAACGAGACGGCTTGACCAACGCCGGACGCGCACGCGGCAGGATCGGCGGCCGCGGCAGAAGCGTAAAGCCCGCCGCCGGGGTCACCCGGCCCAGCGGCGGCGTCATGGGTCGGGCCGCCTCCTGGAGCACCTTGCCCCTCACGCCAACGACCCTGGCGCTTTCCGCCCCATCTTCCGCCTCCCCCACCTGCGGAGCGGCGCAGCCGGTCACCAGGAGAGTCAGGACCAGACCGGCAACAGATCGCCGCATGACCAAGCGCCGCTTAGCGGCGCAGCGGCGACGGGCAAGCTTGCCCCGCGCGCAAGGCGTTGCAACAGGCGTCCGCTGACGTCATGAAGGTTTCCCCCGAACTCGCTGCCGGTTCCCCAACCGGAGACAAAACCTGAACAGAAAGCACTAAAGGCAACTGGCTAAACAGCCAGCTCCCGCAAGTGCCCCACAGGGCAGGAACAGTGCTTATCCGCCGCATGCTTTAAAAACTACGCAGAAGACAAGCAAAGCTTTCCCACAAACTTTGTAAGGGCACAGTTTTGACATGGCAAGGGCCGGAAACGACTCCTTACATCTTATCCGGTTAAATTTCAGCACTTCGATCCGGGAGATCTAGATGAGTCGCTCAGCTGCTGTCCTGCCCGCGGCTCTCCTTGCCGCCGCCCTTGCTCTTTCCGGCTGCGGGAGCTCGACCGGTGATCGCGGCCTGAGCGGCGCGGGAATCGGTGCGGCAGCCGGCACTGCGGTCGGCGTAGTGACGGGGCTCGGCATCGTCGAGGGCGCCTTGATCGGCGCCGGCGTCGGCGGCCTGACCGGCGTGCTGACTGACGAGGACACCATCGACCTGGGCGATCCCTGGTGGAAGTAACGGGAAGAAGCGGCCCGGGCATGACGAGAGAGTGAGGCGATGCTGACAAAATTCGAGCTCGGCGTTGCGGCGGCACTGGCTGGCCTGCTGCTGCTCGGCGGCTGCACGGCAAGAGCCGACGCCCAGCGCTCCGAGATCCGCCCGGAGCCGGCCCCTCCGACTGTTGCGGCCGCGCTTCCCACGACAGTCTCGCCGGCCGAGAACCAGCTGGCGGCGCTCCCCGAGCCGCCGCAAGCGCCGGAGGAAATCGTCACCGCGAGTTCCACCGGCGTGGCCTCCTGGTATGGCAAGCGCTTCCAAGGCCGTCTCACCGCCAGCGGCGAGCCCTTCGACATGGCGGCGCTGACCGCCGCGCACCGCGACCTGCCCTTCGGCAGCCGCGTGCGGGTCACCAACCTCGACAACGGCCGCTCGGTGGTGGTGGTGATCAACGACCGGGGCCCCAAGGTGAGGAGCCGGCATATCGACCTCTCCCGTGCCGCGGCCAGAGAGCTCGGGTTCCTGCAGGGCGGCCTGGCGAAGGTGCGAATGGACGTACTCGCCAGCCTCAATTGATCAGCTGCCAGGAGCCGTCGGGCTGGCGGCAGGCCGTCCCGTAGGTCTGCTGGCTGCGGCCGCCGATCGCCGCCGTCGCCGTGTACTCCCGGCAATAGGCGCCACCCGATTCCTGATAGGTGCGGCGCGGTTCGACTTGGTAGCGGGCCTGGTCCGCGCCCACCCAGGTGATGTCCGAACCGTCCGGCGCATGCTCGAGGATCTGGCCGACGCAGTTCTGATCCAGATCGTCCATGGCCCGGCCGATGCTGCCGCCGACCAGGAATCCGACGATGGTGCCGCCGATGATGGCGGCGGTGTTGCCGCTGCCGGAGCCGATCTGCGTCCCGGCGGCCGCCCCGGCCGCGCCGCCGAGCAGGGCGCCCAGGGTCTGCCGATTGCAGCGTCCGAAATCGATGTCGAAGGGGGCCCGGTAGGCGGAATCGCGGTGGTGCTTGCCCTTGTGCTTGGCGCGATAGCCATGCGCCGGCGCCCAGGGCGGCGGATCGGCCCAGGCCGGCTCCGCGATCATGGCGAAGGCCGCGAGGCCCGCCGCACAGAGGCCGGCAAGGCGCCGCCCTGGGCGGCGTGGTAGAATGGCATTCATGAATCACCCCTACGCTGAATATCCACCGGCCTTCTGCGACCGGAGTTTCAGCGCAAATAGGATCTGAAAGTGGCAGGAAGAAGGCGCCCGGGGCCGCAGCCCGGTGTCAATTTTGCGCCGAGCGACGCCCCAGGGCGAGAACCGCATTGCCATAGGCCACCCGTCCCTGCGCCAAGTCGATGCGCAGCAGGTCCTCAGCCAGCAGCAGCGGTCCGGTGAAGTCGGCCGCGACCTCCGCCAGCAGGGCCTCCCGGTCGGCCGCCGGCGGCACGAAGTGGGTGAGCGCCAAGGCCTTCGCGCCGGCCTCGCTGGCGATCTTCCCGACCTCGCTGGAAAGCGTGTGGTAGCTGGCGACCTTCGCCACGGTCTCCGCCGAGCGCACTCCCGGCACCACCGGCATTTCCCGGTGGATGAAGACCTCATGCACCAGCAGGTCCGCGCCCCTGGCCGCGGCGATCAGGGCCTGGCAACGCCGGGTGTCGCCGGAAAGCGCGAGCTTCCTGCCGCCGCCGATGAAGACGAAGCCGAAGGCATGGCGCACCGGCTTATGGTCGACCTTGACCACCTCGACCTCGATACCGCCGAAGGCTAGGGTTTCGCCGCCCGCCATCTCCGTCACCTCGACCTCCAGCGCCGCCGTGGAGGGACGCTTCTCATGGGCGATGCGCAGGCTGAGCTCCGGCTCCCACAGCGCCATCAGCCCCTCGACGTAGCGCCGGGTGCCCGGAGGGCCATAGATCGGCAAGGGACGCTCGCGGCCCTGGTGCCAGGAGGAGATGACGAGCTGGTAGAGATCGACCAGGTGGTCGGAGTGCAGGTGGGTGAGCAGCAGCGCGTCGAGCGCGCGGCCCGGCGTGCCGGCGGCAAGCAGGCGTTGCGTCACGCCGGAGCCGCAGTCGACCAGAACCTTGGCGCCCTCCCCCAGGATCAGCTGCGCCGGCCCATAGCGTTCGGTCGAAACCACCGGACAGCCGGTGCCGAGAAAGACGATCTCCATGGGCGAGGAGGCTAACGCGGCCGGCCAGCGACGCAACGGAAAAGGAGCCCTCCTGTCTCTCGCGCTTGACGGAGACTTAACGGCTTCAGGGGCTAGATCGGGCGATCGCCATTCCTGCCGTCAGGAGCAATGCCATGACCGAGCGCCGATGGACCGGCATCCTTGCCGCGGCAACCCTGCTGCAACTCCCCGGCAGCTTGCTCCTCCTGACGGTCCTCTTCGGCATCTTGAAGGGCGGCCCCGAGTACTTCCCGAACCTCTGCCAAGTCCTGGGCGTGCTGCAGCCTCCGCGATGATAGACCAGGCGTGTCGCCGGCCCTAGCCTCATGGTTGCAGCCGCGCCTTCGGAAAACCAGCCGCCTCAAGCAGTTCGCGCAAGAAAATGTTAACCCCGGCGACCTATCAACAAAACCTGCAATAGGCGGACTGCGGCGAGCCGGCCGTGCCGCTGGAACGGCAGGAGGTTTCCCCACCGTGCGACTGTTCATCGCCCTCGCCATCCTGGCCGGCGTTTGGATCGGCTTCGGCGCCCCGGTGCCGTTCCTCGCCATCGATCCCTTGCCGCCCAATCCCGACCTGCCGACCTTCAAGGAGGCGGTCGCCGAGCACGAGCGGCAGGCGAGCGTGGCGCCGCCCGCCTCGGCCGAGAACCCGGAGCGCCGCAAGCTGCGTCAAGCCGTGCTGCATGCCGCCCGGCAGTTCGCGGTAAGCCCCTGCAACGCCGACCTGCGCAATCGCTTCCTCGCGGCGGTCAAACCCTTCGTGCAGAGCATCGAGGACGGCCCGCGCGAGGTGGCGATGGTGAACGGCCGCGAGCAGAACCTCTCCGAGAAATTCGACAAGCCTGCGCTGAACAAGGTATTCGACGCCTTGATGCGCGGCGACCTCGACCCGCGCGACCTGGCCGGCTGGCGCGGCGCCTTTCTCGCGAAACCCGGCCCCGGAGCCTTACCCCGGCCAGCCCCCTGCAACCAGTGACGCGACGCGTGGAATAGGCCGCACACATACGAATGGCCGCCCCGGAAGGCGGCCCTTATCGCTGTCGACTCTTGCCCCGGCGCTCACGTATCCAGGAACGACCTCAGCTTGCGCGAGCGGCTGGGGTGCTTCAGCTTCCTCAGCGCCTTGGCCTCGATCTGGCGGATGCGCTCGCGGGTGACCGAGAACTGCTGGCCGACCTCCTCCAGGGTGTGGTCGGTGTTCATGCCGATGCCGAAGCGCATGCGCAGCACGCGCTCCTCGCGCGGGGTGAGGCTGGCCAGCACCCGCGTCGTGGTCTCGCGCAGGTTGGACTGGATCGCAGCGTCCAAGGGAATGACCGCATTTTTGTCCTCGATGAAGTCGCCGAGGTGGCTGTCTTCCTCGTCGCCGATCGGCGTCTCCAGTGAGATCGGCTCCTTGGCGATCTTGAGAACCTTGCGGACCTTCTCCAGCGGCATGACAAGACGCTCGGCGAGCTCTTCCGGGGTCGGCTCGCGGCCGATCTCATGCAGCATCTGCCGGCTGGTGCGCACCAGCTTGTTGATGGTCTCGATCATGTGCACCGGAATGCGGATGGTGCGGGCCTGGTCGGCGATCGAGCGGGTGATCGCCTGGCGAATCCACCAGGTGGCGTAGGTCGAGAACTTGTAGCCGCGGCGGTACTCGAACTTGTCGACCGCCTTCATCAGGCCGATGTTGCCTTCCTGGATGAGGTCGAGGAACTGCAGGCCGCGGTTGGTGTACTTCTTGGCGATGGAGATCACCAGGCGCAGGTTGGCCTCGACCATTTCGGTCTTCGCCTTGCTGGCTTCCTTCTCGCCGGTCTGCACCGTCTTCACGATGCGACGGAACTCGCTGATCGGCAGCTCGCTCTCGGCGGCGATCTCGGCGACCTCCTTGCGGATGCCCTTCACCTCGTCGCCGTAGCGGTCGGCGAACTTCGACCAGCCTTTGGCGGCCAGGCGCTTCACGCGGCTGACCCAGCGCGGGTCGAGCTCGCGTCCGAAATAGTGTTCGAGGAAATCCTGGCGGTCGACGCCACAGCGCTCGGCCATGCGCAGCATCTTGCCCTCGAAGGTCAGGAGGCGGCGGTTGAGGCCGTAGAGCTGGTCGACAAGCTGCTCCAGGCGGTTGTTGTTGAAGTGAACCACCTCCATCAACTCGACCAGTTCCTGCTGCAGCTTCTCGTAGCGCTTCTCGGTCTGCGGCGTGATCTTCTCGCCGCGCTGCAGATGGGTCAGGCGCTTTTCCTGGACCTTGGTGATTTTCTTCCAGGTCTTGGAAATCTCGTCGAAGGTGTCGAGCACCTGGGGCAGCAGCGCCGCCTCCATGGCTGCGAGGGAGATGGAGTTCTCCTCCTCGTCGTCGTCATCCTCTTCGCTCTCGCCCTCGGTCTTCTTGGCGGTTTCCTCGGCCTCTCCGTCCTCCGCCTTGCCGGCCTTGCCATTCGTCTTGGTGTCGGCGTCTTCCTCGACCTTGGCGTCCTTGGCCTTGGCATCCTTGGCCTTGGAATCCGTGCCCTTGGCGTCCTTGCCGTCTTCCTTGGGCGCGGGCTCGTCTTCCATCTCGGAGATTTCACCCACCGCCTGGTTTATGGCGTCCTCGCTCGGCCCGCCGCCATAGGTGGCGTCGAGGTCGATGATGTCGCGCAGCAGGATGCGTCCCTCGATGAGGGCCTCGCGCCAGGCGAGCAGCGCGCGGATGGTCAGCGGGCTTTCGCAGATGCCGCCGATCATCTTCTCGCGGCCGGCCTCGATGCGCTTGGCGATCGCGATCTCGCCCTCGCGCGAGAGCAGCTCCACCGAGCCCATCTCGCGCAAGTACATGCGCACCGGGTCGTCGGTGCGCCCGATGTCGTCGTCGTTCAGGTTGCCGGTGGCGGCAGCGCTGCTTTCCTTGCTGTCGTCGTCGGCGGGAGTGTCGTCCTGCTCCTCGCTCTCGATGACGGTGATGCCCATCTCCGACAGCAGGGACATGATGTCTTCGATCTGCTCGGAAGACATCTGATCCGGCGGCAGCACGGCGTTCAGCTCGTCATAGGTGACGTAGCCGCGCTCCTTCGCCTTCGCGATCATCTTCTTCACGGCCACGGACATGGAGTCCATCAAGGGCCCGTCGGGAGTTTCGTCCCGCGATTCCGTCGCTTCAGCGTTCTCGCTCGCCTTAGTCGCCATTCAGCTCTTTACCTCAAGATGCTTTGACCGGAGCCCCGGCCGGGTCGCCCGGTGCCCGGCGCCGTCATGCGCCAGCACACCTTTGTCTAGGTGTCCGCTTTGTCGCCGTTCGATTGAAGCATCGCCTCAAATCGGTCCAGATCCACTTTGCGGCCTTCTTCTTCATTGTGCAGGCGCTGGCGGGCCTGGACCCGCTGCAGCTGCTCCGCCGTCATGTCTGCCGCCAGAGCCCGCGCCTCTTCGGCGCGAGTGATCCCCGTCTGGCGATCACGCAGCACCCCTAAAATGTGCAGCAAGGATTGCCGCGCCACCTCCGCTGAGGCGTCGGAACGGGCAAACCTGCCGTGAACATATACCTCCGGGCTTAAAAGCGAGGCCAAAAGCCCTGAATACCCCTGATTGGAGAGGTGGCATTTCACACCTTCGCTGTCAAGGTCCCCATTGCGCGCCAGGCAATCGATCAGCGATTGCCGCAGGGCATTGAGGTCGGCGCTGACGAAGTCGATGCCTGCCAGATCTTCAACGAACTCAATTAATAAATTGTTATGATTAATCAAGGTGGCAAGCAGCAATTGTTCGGTCCGCTCCGGGCGCAGCAAATCGCCCGGGCGGCGCTGCTTGGCCGGCAGCGCCGGCTGACCCCACTGGCCACCGCCCTTTGCGAAGCGTCCCGCCCCGAAGCGGCTACTGCCCGCCCGGAGGTCGCCGTAGCGGTTGCCCGCGGCCCGGCCGCCGGCCTGACCCTTGGCGGCCTGGCCTGCGTAGCCGAAAACCGCCTCGAAGCGGCGCTCCATCTCCTGTTTATAGTCCTCGCGCAACTCAGGGTCGCGGATGGTGCGAACCTGTGTGCGCAGCTCGGCACGGATCGCGGCGCGGCGCTCCGGCGTGTTCGCCGCGCGACCCTCGGTCGCCTTGCGCCAGACCATGTCTGCCAGGGGCTGGGCCGCCTCCAAGAGCGCCCGCAAGGCGGCAGGGCCTTGGCTGCGCAGCAGGCTGTCCGGATCCTCGCCCGGCGGCAGCAGGGCGAAGGCGAGGCTCTTGCCCGGCTTCAGGAGGGGCAGCGCGCGCTCGGCGGCGCGAAAGGCGGCGCGCTGGCCGGCGGCATCGCCGTCGAAGCAGAGGGTCGGCTCGGCGGTCAGCCGCCAGAGTTCTTCGATCTGCTCCTCGGTGAGTGCCGTGCCGAGCGGCGCCACGGCGGCGGGAAAACCGCCCTCGGCCAGCGCGATGACGTCCATGTAGCCCTCGGTCACCAGCAGCTCGCCGGTGTCGTGGGCGGCCTTGCGCGCCCGCGCCAGGTTGTAGAGCACGCGACCCTTGTGAAACAGCGGGGTATCCGGCGAGTTCAGGTACTTGGCCTTGGACTCGCCCAGCGCGCGCCCGCCGAAGGCGATGACCCGACCGCGTCGGTCGGTGATCGGGAAGATTACCCGGTGAAAGAAGTAGTCGCGCAGGTCGTCGGCGCCCTGGTCGCCCTCCTCGCCCCGCTTCACCAGGCCGGCCTCGAGCAGCTGGTCGACGGTGATGCCGCGCGCCCGCAGGGCCTTGGCCAGCACGCCGCGCTGGCGTGGGGCGAAGCCGAGGCGGAAGGCCTTCACGCTCTGCGGCTCGAGGCCGCGGCCGGCCAGGTAGTCACGTGCCTCACGGCCCGCTTCCGTATAGAGCTGCTCCTCGAACCAGGCGCAGGCGGCCTCCAGCACGTCGATCAGGCCGGTGCGCTTTTCGGCCCGCTGGCGATCCTCCGGGCGCTCCTGCGGCACCTCCATGCCGGCCTGGGCGGCCAGGCGCTCGACCGTCTCGGGGAAGCTCAGGCCCTCGCTGTTCATCACGAAGTCGATGGCGCTGCCGTGGGCTCCGCAACCGAAGCAGTGATAGAAGCCCTTCTCGTCGCTGACGGTGAAGGACGGCGTCTTCTCGCTATGGAAGGGGCAGAGACCGCTGTGCTCGCGCCCGCGCTTGACCAGCTTCACGCGCCGGCCGACGACCTCTGAGAGGGTCACGCGGTTGCGCAGTTCGTCCAGGAATTCCGGTGGGATAGCCATGGGCGGTGGCGGCCTAGGTCCTTCTGGCGTCGGCAGTCCTGCGGGACCGGCGCGGGAGACGGCGGCCTCCGACTCCGGCGCGGTGTCAGGCAAGAATATCAGGGATAGTCTGCTGCGCCGGCGAAGAATGAAAGCGCCCCGGCCGGCAGCGCTGGGGTCGATCCCGTTGATAACCCGCTGATAAGCTGTGGAAAACCTGTGGGTGGTGTGTGGAAGGCCAGGGGAAAACTTCTGCAGAAGCCACCGTTTCCCTTACGCCAGGCGCATCTTGATCCAGGGCACCGCGCCGCTCGCGCCCTCCTCGACACGGCGAAAGCCGACGCGCTGGTAGAGCCGCTGGGCAGCGAGATTGGGACCGTCGGTCTTCAACTCCACCGGCCGGCCGATGGCCACCAGCACGTGGGCCAGCAGGCCGCTGCCCAGGCCGGCCCGCTGGTGCTCCGGGGCGACGTAGAGATTGTGCAGGAACCAGTAGGCCGGCGCCTGCCGGACCGAGGCGAAGGCGAGAATGGCACCGCCTTGGGCCTCGGCGACCCAGACCCTCTCGCCATAGGTCGAGCCGGCGAATTCCGCCAGGACGTAGTCCCGGACATCCCAGTGAAAGGCAGCTTTGCGGGCGTTCAGATAGATCAGCGCACAGGCCGGGCGGTCTGCCTGCCGTGCCAGGCGGAAGGTCGCCGCGGTCAGACCAGCGCTTCCTTCACGATGCCGCTGGCCTTGCCGAAGTCCATGCGACCGGGATAGCGCTCCTTCAGGGTCGCCATGACCCGGCCCATGTCCTTTACGCTGGAAGCGTCGAGTTCGCCGATGACGCCCTCGATGGCCGCGCGCATGTCGGTCTCGTCCATCTGCTTGGGCAGGAAGCGCTCGATGACGTCGATCTCCTCCGCCTCGCGCTTGGCCAGCTCCGGGCGATCGCCCCGGGTGTACATTTCGATGGATTCATGGCGCTGGCGTACCATCTTCTGAAGCATCTCGAGGATGGCGTCATCCGTCAGGCCTTCGCCGTTGCCCTTGGTCCGCTCGGCGATGTCGCGGTCCTTCAGGGCGGCCAGGATGAGCCGCAAAGCCGAGGTGGCTCTAGCCTCCTTGGCCTTCATGGCGTCTTTCAGAGCGTCGTTAAGACGGGTACGCAGCATGGGTATTCTTCCCTCCGACTCGCGAGGCGCGGGAGGTTAGCTCAATTCCTCCCAAATGGCAAAATGCCCAGCGGCCTTTTAAGTCATTGATTTTCATGGATTATGGACTTTTCCTCGGGCTTGACCAAGGCGGGCCTTTCCCTTAAACATCAGGCCGCTCGCGTCCGAGGATCCGTTTCATGAACGAGACACCAGAAAGCCCAACCCCGTCCGTCAAGGACGGGCCGTCTTCCGCTGCGCCGATTTCCGTGCCGCGGGGCGTCACCGGGGCATTGGTGCTGGCCGACGGCAACGTGTTCTGGGGCAAGGGCCTGGGCGCCAGCGGCCAGGCGGTGGGCGAGGTCTGCTTCAACACCTCGATGACCGGCTACCAGGAGATCGCCACCGATCCCTCCTACGCCGGTGAGATCATCACCTTCACCTTCCCCCACATCGGCAACGTCGGCACCAACCCGGAAGACATCGAATCCGTCACGCCGGCGGTGCGCGGCGTGGTGCTGCGCGCCGATATCACCGAGCCATCCAACTGGCGCAATGCCCAGCACCTCGACGCCTGGCTGCGTGCCCACAACCTGATCGGCCTCGCCGGCGTCGACAGCCGCGCCATCACCCGGCGCATCCGCGACCTCGGCGCCCCGCACGGCACCGTCGTGCACTTCCCCGACGGCAAAGTCGACATCGCCGCCTGCCGCGCCCAGGCCGCCGCCTGGCCGGGGCTGGAGGGCATGGACCTGGCCGCCGAGGTGAGCTGCCGGCAGACCTATCATTGGAACGAGACGCGCTGGACCCTGGACCAAGGCTACGGCACCCAGGGCGCGCCGCGCCACAAAGTGGTCGCCGTCGACTACGGCGCCAAGCGCAACATCCTGCGCTGCCTGGCGAGCCTTGGCTGCGATGTCACCGTGGTGCCGGCCAGTGCGACCGCGGAGGAAATCTTCAGCCACAAGCCGGACGGCGTGTTCCTCTCCAACGGCCCGGGCGATCCGGCGGCGACCGGCGTCTACGCGGTGCCGACCCTGCAGAAGGTGTTGGGCAGCGGCCTGCCGGTCTTCGGCATCTGCCTCGGCCACCAGATCCTCGCCCTGGCGCTCGGCGCCAAGACCATCAAGATGCAGCGCGGCCACCGCGGCGCCAACCATCCGGTGAAGGACCTGACCACCGGCAAGGTGGAGATCACCAGCCAGAACCACGGCTTCGTGGTCGACACCGCGACCCTGCCTGAGGGCGTGATCGAGAGCCACGTCTCGCTCTTCGACGGCACCAACGAGGGCATCGCCGTCACCGGCCGTCCGGTGTTCTCCGTGCAGTACCACCCCGAGGCCTCCCCCGGGCCCCAGGACAGCCACTATCTCTTCGAGCGCTTCATCGCGATGATCGAAGCCCACAAGGTCCGCGCCGCCCAGCATGCCTAAACGCACAGATATCAAATCGATCCTGATCATCGGGGCCGGACCGATCGTCATCGGCCAGGCCTGCGAGTTCGACTATTCCGGGGCGCAGGCCTGCAAGGCGCTGAAGGAGGAGGGCTACCGGGTCATCCTGGTGAACTCCAACCCGGCCACCATCATGACCGACCCGGACCTGGCCGACGCTACCTACATCGAGCCGATCACCCCGGCCATGGTCGCCAAGGTGATCGAGCGCGAGCGGCCCGACGCTTTGCTGCCGACCATGGGCGGGCAGACCGCGCTGAACACCGGCCTGGCTCTGGAGCGCGACGGCACGCTGGCGAAGTTCGGCGTCGAGATGATTGGCGCCAAGGCCGACGTCATCGACAAGGCGGAGGATCGCCAGCGCTTCCGCGAGGCGATGGACAAGATCGGCCTGAGGTCGCCGCGCTCCCACCTGGTGAGAAACTTCGAGCAGGCGCTGGAGGCGCTGCCGCAGATCGGCCTGCCCGCCATCATCCGCCCCTCCTTCACCCTCGGCGGCACCGGCGGCGGGATCGCCTACAATCCCGACGAGTTCGAGGAGATCGTGAAGGGCGGCCTGCGCGCCTCGCCGACCAAGGAAGTGCTCATCGAGCAGTCGGTGCTCGGCTGGAAGGAGTACGAGATGGAAGTGGTCCGCGACTGCGCGGACAACTGCATCATCATCTGCTCCATCGAGAACATCGATCCCATGGGCGTCCACACCGGCGACTCGGTGACCGTGGCCCCGGCACTGACCCTCACCGACAAGGAATACCAGATCCTGCGCGACGCCTCGATCGCGGTGCTGCGCGAGATCGGCGTCGACACTGGCGGCTCCAACGTGCAGTTCGCGGTGAACCCGGAGACCGGCGAGCTGGTCATCATCGAGATGAACCCGCGCGTCTCGCGTTCCTCGGCCCTGGCGTCGAAGGCGACCGGCTTCCCGATCGCCAAGATCGCCGCCAAGCTCGCGGTCGGTTACACGCTGGACGAACTGGACAATGACATCACCAGAGTGACGCCGGCCTCCTTCGAGCCGACCATCGACTACGTGGTCACCAAGATGCCGCGCTTCACCTTCGAAAAGTTTCCCGGCGCCGATCCCATCCTCACCACCTCCATGAAGTCGGTGGGCGAGGCCATGGCGATCGGCCGCTGCTTTGCCGAGTCGCTGCAGAAGGCCCTGCGCTCCATGGAGACCGGCCTCACCGGCCTCAACGAGGTGGAGATCCCCGGCGCGCTCGATGCCGAGGGCAAAGTCGACCGTGACGCCGTGCGTGCCGCGCTGGCCGCGCCGCGGCCGGACCGCCTGCTGACCATCGCCCAGGCCTTCCGCCACGGTCTGACGCTGGTGGAGATCCTCGAGACCACGCGCTTCGATCCCTGGTTCCTGCGCCAGGTGCAGGACCTCGTCGGCGCCGAGGCAGGCGTCCGCAAAGCGGGCCTGCCGCAAGACCATGCCGGCTGGCTGCGTCTGAAGAAGCTCGGCTTTTCCGACGCGCGCCTCGGCGAGTTGACCGGCCAGGACGAGGACGCCGTGCTCACGGGGCGCCAGGCCGCGGGCGTCACCGCCGTCTACAAGCGCATCGACACCTGCGCCGGCGAGTTCGCCTCCATCACCCCTTACATGTATGCCACTTACGAGGAAGGCTACCAGGGCCCCGACGGGCCGTTGCCGGCGGAATGCGAGGCCGACCCCAGCGAGCGCACCAAGGTGATGATCCTGGGCGGCGGGCCCAACCGCATCGGCCAGGGCATCGAGTTCGACTACTGCTGCGTCCACGCCGCCTATGCGCTGAGCGAGGCCGGCTACGAGACCATCATGGTCAACTGCAATCCGGAAACGGTATCGACCGACTACGACACCTCCGACCGACTCTACTTCGAGCCGCTGACCACCGAGGACGTCATCGGCATCGCCCGCAAGGAACAGAGCCGCGGCAGCCTGAAGGGCGTCATCGTGCAGTTCGGCGGCCAGACGCCGCTGAAGCTGGCCAACGACCTGGAGCGTGCCGGCATCCCCATCCTCGGCACCGCCCCGGACGCCATCGACCTGGCCGAGGATCGCCGGCGCTTCCAGGTGCTGCTCGGCGAGCTCGGTCTCCGGCAGCCACCCAATGGCACCGCGACCTCCAAGGAGGAGGCCCTCGCGGTCGCCGAGAAGATCGGCTACCCGGTGCTGATCCGGCCCTCCTACGTGCTGGGCGGGCGCGCCATGGAGATCGTCCACAATCCGGAGCGTCTAGCGCACTACATCGCCACCGCGGTGAAGGTCTCCGGCAAGAACCCGGTGCTGATCGACAGCTATCTGCGCGAGGCCGTCGAGGTCGACGTCGACGCGGTGGCCGACGGCAGCGACGTCTTCATCGCCGGCGTGATGGAACACATCGAGGAGGCCGGCATCCATTCCGGCGACTCCGCCTGCTCGCTGCCGCCCCATAGCCTGGCGCCGATCATCGTCGAGGAGATCGGCCGCCAGACCGAGCAGCTCGCCCGGGCGCTCGGCGTGGTCGGTCTGATGAACGTGCAGTTCGCCGTGCGCGGCGAGGAAATCTACATCCTGGAGGTCAATCCGCGCGCCAGCCGCACGGTGCCCTTCGTGGCCAAGGCGACGGGCCTGCCGATCGCCAAGATCGCCGCCCGCGTGATGGCCGGCGAGAAGCTGGCCGACTTCGACCTGGCCCGCCGCGGCGGCAAGCACGTGGCGGTGAAGGAAGCGGTCTTCCCCTTCGCACGCTTCCCCGGCGTCGACGTCATGCTGGGCCCGGAGATGCGCTCAACCGGAGAGGTGATGGGCCTCGACAGCGACTTCGCCCGCGCTTTTCTGAAGGCCCAGCTGGGGGCCGGGGTGGCGCTGCCCCAGAGCGGCACGGTCTTCATCTCGGTGAAGGACGACGACAAGGCGGCCATCGCCCCGGTGGCGCGCGCCATCGCCGCTCTCGGCTTCCGCATCCTGGCCACCGGCGGGACCGCCAGCTACCTGGCCGATCAGGGGCTTGCCGTGGAGCCCATCAAGAAGGTCCGCGAGGGTCGCCCGCACATCGTCGATGCCATGAAATCGGGAGAGGTACAGCTGGTCTTCAATACCACCGAAGACGCCAAGGCCATCGCCGACTCCTTCGAGCTTCGGCGTACCGCGTTAACGAATTCGGTGCCCTACAGCACCACGGTTGCCGGCGCCCGGGCTGCCGTGAAGGCCATTGAGGCCCTCAAGCGCGACGATCTTGCAGTCGCCCCGCTGCAGTCCTACTTTAAGGGGCCATACTAAGCAGCGTCTTTTCATTGCTGCTGGGGATCGGGCAGAGTTATTCTCTTGATGGTTTAGGAAGTTACTAGGCTTGCTCCCATGAGCGATAAAGTACCGATGACAGCGGGTGGCTTTGCCCGCCTTGAAGAAGAACTGCGCTACCTGAAGTCGACGGCACGGCCGGAGATCATTCGCGCCATCGCCGAGGCGCGCGAGCACGGCGACCTCTCCGAGAACGCGGAATACCATGCCGCGCGGGAACGCCAGAGCTTCATCGAGGGCCGCGTGGCCGAACTCGAGGACAAGATCGCCCGCGCCGAGGTGATCGACGTTTCCAGCCTGAACGGCAAGACCGTCAAATTCGGGGCTACCGTCACCGTGGTCGACGAGGATACCGACGCCAAGACCGCCTACCAGCTGGTCGGCGAGATGGAGGCCGACGTCAAGGAAGGCCGCCTGTCGATCACCGCGCCGCTGGCGCGCGCCCTGATCGGCAAGGAGGTCGGCGATTCCGTCGAGGTCATGACCCCAGCGGGCTCCAAGGCCTACGAAATCCTGAAGGTCCAGTACATCTAGGCAGCGCGGCCAGTCCCCGTAGCGTCCGCAATGACGGCCCCTTGCGCCTGAACAGCCTTGCGCAAGGTCCGGACCTTTTCCTATACCTCTGCTGCGCTTTCGCCCGCTGGGGCGGAGCCGCACCGCCAAACGAAAGAGATCGACCGAACCGCGGTCGCGGGTTGAGGACCAGATGCTCGTACTGACCGGGCTGACGAAAGACTTTGGCGGCTTCCGGGCGGTCGACCACTGCAGCTTCGACGTGGCCGAGGGTAGCGTCACCGGCCTGATCGGCCCCAACGGGGCCGGCAAGACCACGCTGTTCAATCTCATCGCCGGCGCGCTCTGGCCGGATGCCGGCCGCGTCGAGTTCCTCGGCGAAGACATCTCCCGTCTGCCGCCGCACAAGCGCTTTGCGCGCGGCATGGTGCGTACCTTCCAGATCCCCCACGAATTCTTTCGCCTGACCGTGCTGGAGAACCTGATGGTGGCGTGCGACCAGCAGGATGGCGAGCACCTGTGGGCCAACTGGCTGACCGCGGCGCGCGTGCAGCGGCGCGAGGCGGAGGTGCGGGCGCGCGCCGAGGACACCCTCGCCTTCCTCGGCCTCTCCCACCTGGCCCAGGAGCGCGCCGGCAACCTCTCCGGCGGTCAGAAGAAGCTGCTGGAGCTCGGCCGCACCATGATGACCGAGGCCAAGCTGGTGCTGCTCGACGAACCGGCAGCCGGCGTGAACCGCACTCTGCTGCGCGAGGTGGAGGAGAAAATCCAGAACCTCAACCAGGAGCGCGGCTTCACCTTCCTGCTGGTCGAGCACGACATGGCCTTCGTCGAGAAGCTCTGCGACCCGGTCATCTGCATGGCCGAGGGGCGCGTGCTGATCGAAGGCGACTTCGAAACCGTGCGCCGCGATCACCAGGTTCTCGAAGCCTATCTCGGCGAACGCACGGCATGACCGCAGATCCCATCCTGAGCGTCGCCGGAGCCGTCGGGGGCTACGGCGGCGCCGACATCCTGCACGGCATCGATCTCACCGTCGGCCGCCGCGAGATCGTCGGCGTCATCGGCCCCAACGGCGCCGGCAAGTCGACGGTCCTGAAGGCCATTTTCGGCCTGATAAGGCTGCGCCAGGGCAGCATCCGCTTCGAGGACCAGGACATCGCGGGCTGGCCGCCCAATCGCATCGTGCGTTGCGGCATCGGCTACGTGCCACAGGTCGACAACGTGTTCCGCGAAATGACCGTGCAGGAGAACCTGGAGATGGGCGCCTTCCTGCGCAGGGAGGGACTCGAAGCTGCGCTCGAGCGAGTCTACGTCCTGTTCCCCGATCTCGTCGAGAAGCGCCGCAAGCCGGCCGGCAGTCTCTCCGGCGGCCAGCGTCAGATGGTCGCCTTCGGCCGCGCCCTGATGCTCGACCCGCAACTGCTGCTGCTCGATGAGCCGACGGCCGGGCTGTCTCCCCGCTACTGCGAACAGATCTTCCAGATCATCCGCGACGTGCGCGCCGCCGGCGTGGCCGTGCTGCTGGTCGAGCAGCACGCCAAGCAGGCGCTGGCCTTCTCCGATCGCGCCTACGTGCTGGCCTCCGGCCGCAATCGCGCCGAGGGCAGCGGCGCCGACCTGTTGGCCGACCGCGAGATCGCCCAGATGTTTCTCGGCGGCTGAGCGGGGAAAGGCCGAACATGGACCTGCTGAGCTTCCTCAACTTCTACCTAGTGCCCGGCATCGTGCTGGGATCGATCTATGCGCTCGGCGCCATCGGTATCACTCTGGTGTTCGGGGTGCTGCGCTTTGCCCATCTGGCGCACGGCGACATGGCGACGATGGGTGCCTTCCTGGTGCTGGCGCTGGTCGCCGGCACCGGCATGAATCCCTGGCTGGCGCTGCCTTTTGCCATGATCGCGACGGCGGGCATCGCTGTCGGGCTGCACTGGCTGTTCTACGAGCACCTGCGTCGGCGCAGCGCGATCCTCACGGTGATCGCCTCGCTCGGCGTTGCGCTCATGCTGCGTGCCATTGTGCAGGTCGTATGGGGCGTCGACTCGCTGACCTACGTCGGTGGCATCGTGCGGCCGGAGAGCTACTTCGGAATCCGCATCAAGGACCGCGAGTTCTGGACTCTGGCAGCCACCGTCGTGCTGGTCGTCGCCCTGATGCTCTTCCTCGGCTACACGCGCTGGGGCAAGGCGATGCGCGCGATGTCCGACAACCCGGACCTGGCGCAGCTTTCCGGCATCGACACGCGGCTGACCACTATCCTGACCTGGACCATCATCGGCCTGCTCGGCGCTGCCGCCGGCTTCTTTCTCGGCATCAACACCGAGCTGAAGTCGCTGATGGGCTGGTACATGCTGCTGCCGATGTTCGCCGCCGCCATCCTCGGCGGCGTCGGGCGCGTCGAGGGCGCCGTGCTCGGCGGCATGATCATCGGCATCGCCGAGGAGTGCTCGGTGATCTTCCTGCCGTCGGAGTACAAGTCGGCGCTGGCCTTCGCCGTCCTGCTGATCATGCTGGCGCTGCGGCCGACAGGCCTGCTGCGCGGCAAGGTACTGTAAGGAGAGACCCGCGATGGAATGGCTCGGCCTGCTGAACTACGCGGTCTTCATGGCGATCTTCATCGGCATCTACGCCATCCTGGCGCTGGGCCTCAACATCCAGTGGGGGCTGACCGGCCTGTTCAACGCCGGTATCGCCGGCTTCTTCGCGGTCGGCGCCTATACCTCCGCGATCCTCACGGGGCCGGCGGTCGAGGGCCGCCTCGGCGGCTTCGAACTGCCAGTGGCAGTCGGCTGGATCGGGGCCATGGTCATGGCCGGGCTGATTGCCTGGCCGATCGGCAAAATCACGCTGCGCTTCCGCTCCGATTACCTGGCGGTCGCCACCATCGGCGTGGCGGAGATCATCCGCCTGGTCGCCAAGTCGGAGGACTGGCTGACCAACTCGGCACGCGGACTCAACAACCTGCCGCGGCCCTTCGGCGATCTCGACTACCTCTTCTCGCAGCTTGCCTACCTGGGATTGGTGCTGTTCTGCCTGGCGCTCGTCTACCTGCTGGTCGAGCACCAGTTCCGCTCGCCCTGGGGCCGCATGATGCGGGCGATCCGCGACAATGAGACGGCGGCCGCCTCGCTCGGCAAGGACATCGCCTTCCGCCGGCTCCAGGCCTTCCTTTTCGGGGCCTGCCTGATGGGCCTCGGCGGCGCGCTGCTGGCCCACTTCAACCGGTCGATCACGCCCGAAGGCATCGATCCCATGATCACCACCTTCCTCATCTGGATCATGCTGATCCTCGGCGGCTCCGGGAACAATCGCGGCGCCATCCTCGGCGCTGCCGTGGTGTGGATCATCTGGTCGATGACGGAGTTCGCGACCGATCAGCTGCCGACGGAGATGGCCATCCAGGCCAAGTACATCCGGGCCTTCCTGATCGGGCTGATGCTGCAGCTGGTGCTGCGCTTCCGGCCGGAGGGACTGCTGCCGGAAGATCCCACGCGCGCTGGGCGGAAGACCGGCGGCGGCGGAAGCTGAGCGCCCCCGCCGCCACGCGGACTCGTCGCTATTCGATGGCGGAGACCATCTTCAGGCTGCCGTCGGCCACGGCGAAGAGGGCGTAGACGCCCGGCACGTCGCCGTTCTCGTCGAACTCGTGATCGCCAGCCGCACCCTGGTAGTCGATGTCCTTGCCTTCGGCAAGCAGCTGGCGGGCCTTCTCCCACTCGCCCGGCAGAATGACCTCGCCCGGCGCCGAGGCGACTTCGCGCAGCGCCTGGGAGATCTTCGAGCGGTCCGCCGCACCAGCCTTCTCGATGGCCAGGGCCAGCAGGAAGGTGGCATCATAGGAGGTGGTGGCGTAGACCGCACTCTGGTCGCCGCCGGCCGCCGCAAAGAGTTCGTTGAACACGTCGAGGCCCGCCGACTCCGCGCCGACCGGCGCCGAGGTGGTGAAGCTCTCCAGGTTCTCGGCGCCCAGCGCATTGACCAGGGCATCGGTCTTCATGCCGTCACCGCCGACGAACTTAGAGAAAAAGCCGTTCTCCAGGGCCTGGCGCAGGATGGTCATGCCGGCACCGTCGCCGTAGTCGATCAGCACCAGCGTCTCGGCGCCCTTGGCGGCCAGCTCGGCCAGTTCGGACCGATAGGAGGCCTTGCCGTCCTCGTGGGCTGAGTAGCCGGCGATCTCGCCGCCCTGGGCCTCGAACTCGCTGCGGAAGGCCTCGGCGAAACCTTTGCCGTAGTCGTTGTTGAGGAAGGCGACGGCCGCTTTCTGGGTGCCCTCTGCCAGCAGCTTGCGGGCCAGAGCCTGGCCCTGGAAGCTGTCCGAGGGCGCGGTGCGGAACACCAGGTCCTTGTCGTTCAGCGTGGTCAGCTCCGGCGACGTGGCCGAGGGCGAGATCATCACGACGCCGGCCGGAATGGTCACCGAGTTGGCGGCGGCCAGGGTAGCGCCGGAGCAGTAGGGGCCAACCATGGCGACCACCTGCTCGACGTTGACCGCCTTGGTGGCGGCGTCGGCGCCGCCCTGCTGGCTGCAGGCCGAATCACCGACCACGGCGACCAGCTTCCGCCCGCCGAGCAGGCCGCCCTGCGCGTTCACGTGCTCGATCGCCAGCTTGGAGGCGTTGATCATCGGCGGCGCCAAGGCGGCGATGGGGCCGGAGATGCCGCCGACGAGGCCGATCTTCACGTCCTGCGCCAGGGCGCTGCCGCCCAGAGCGGTGGCCGCGCAGAGCGAAGCAGCGGCGACCGTTGCGAGTTTCCTGCCTGCCGGGGCAGACAGCTTAAGTGGCCAAGATGGCATGGAAATTTCCTTTCCGCAGAATATTTTCGGCGCTGGGGCCGCCTTGTAGGCCAGCGGCGGCACGGCGTCCAGCACCGGCGTTGTTGCAAGCTTCTTCCGCCGGAGCGCGCGCCGCCGACCAGGCCGACGGCGCCCCGTTGTTCGTTCGAACACGAGCATAGCATTCGCCTTGCGCGCGTGAAGCCTCTCGCGTGAGAGACCCTGCGCCGCGCGAACGAATTTTAGTCGTGGCTGGCCGGTTCGACGCCCTGGGCGATGTCGATGGGCACGCCCGGGGTGGACTTGGCGGTGCGGATGACCTGGATGGTCTTCACCGTGACCACGTGGGCGGCCGAGGTCAGCCGCCGGGTCAGTTCGTTCTCGTGCGCGGTGTTGCGTGCCACCAGGCGCAGCACGAAGTCGTCCGGCCCGCGCGCCATGTGGCACTCGCGCACCTCCGGCCAGCCGCCGACCAGGGACTCGAACTTGTCGAGCACGTTCTCCGACTGGCTGTCGAGGCCGATAAGGGCGAAAAAGGTCACCTCGAAGCCGAGCTCTTCAGCATCCAGGTCGGCGTGATAGCCCTTGATGTAGCCGGCTTCCTCCAGCGCGCGGACGCGCCTGAGGCAGGGCGGGGCGGAGATGCCGGCACGGCGCGCCAGCTCCACGTTGGTAATCCGCCCGTCTTCCTGGAGATCCTGCAGAATCTGCAGATCGATTCGGTCCAACTTGACCCGGCGCATAGGCACCCTCGGTACGAGAAGACAGGTTCGCGCCCGCCGCTGCGGCCACTGGGTAACAATATTACCCGGCAACCCCTTACTGGCAAGCCCCCTCGCCTGTGCAAAACCGGCGCAAAGCGGCGACCGGGCGCCGCCGCTTCACCCTTGCACCGGCAAGGGCGCGCGGCCATAGTCCGGCCCGCCATGAACCGGCCTGAATTCACGCCCCAGACAGACTCCGAAGGCCGCGCCGCCCCGGCGCCGGACGCCGCTCCCGCAGCGCCGGTCGAGCTGACCTGCTGGGTGGTGACCGACGGCAAGGCGGGCATGGAGATCCAATGCCGCGGCCTCGCCGAGGCGCTCGGGCTCGAAGCCGAGGTGAAGCGGGTATCGGTCGGCAAGCCC
The DNA here is from genome assembly GCA_009377535.1 of Kiloniellaceae bacterium. Lineage (GTDB taxonomy): Bacteria > Pseudomonadota > Alphaproteobacteria > Kiloniellales > Kiloniellaceae > Pelagibius. The sequence goes on along the minus strand of WHTV01000001.1, from coordinate 164,884 downwards.
TGGCGCTGGCTGCCGGCGGGGCTCATCAAGGATCCGCTCAGCACCCTGGGACCCAAGGGCGACCGCCTGGCACCGCCCTGGCCCGACCTGTGGATTGCCAGCGGCCGCCAGACCGTGCCGTTGACCCGCGACATCCGGCACCTGAGCGGCGGGCGCACCTTCACGGTGCAGATCCAGAACCCGGCCATCGATCCCGCCGCCATCGACCTCATCGTCACGCCGGAGCACGACCGCCTGCGCGCCGCGAACGTGCTGACCACCCGCGGCGCCCTCGGCCGCGTGACGCCCGAGCGCCTGGCCGAGGCGGCGGCGCACTTCGCGCCGCGCTACGCCCACCTGCCGGAAAGGCGTCTGGCCGTGCTCATCGGCGGCGACAACAAGGTCTTTCGCCTCGACGTCGCCACCATGACGCAGCTGACCGGCCGGCTGGCGGCGCTTGCACGCGCGGGCTGGGGTCTCATGGTCACCACCTCGCGGCGTACCGGCGCGCGCAACGAGGAGGTGCTGCACCGCGGCCTTGCCGGCCTGCCGGCGGAGATCTGGGACGGACAGGGCGAGAATCCCTACTTCGGCATGCTGGCGCTGGCCGACCACGTCGTGGTGACCGGCGACTCGGTGAATATGGTTTCCGAGGCCGCCAGCACCGGCAAACCGGTGCACGTCGTCCACCTGCGCGGCCGCTCGGCCAAGTTCGCCCGCTTCCACGAGACCCTCGCCGCGGCCGGCATCGCGCGGCCCTTCACCGGCGCGCTGGAGGACTGGACCTATACGCCGCTGGCGGAGACCCGTCGGGCCGCCGCGGAGATCCGTCGGCGCCTCGCGGCGCGTCAGCACTGATCGCGGTCGTTTGATCTTTCGCCGCAGGGGTCTTAAATGCTTTGCTTGAGGGCATCGCCGAACGACGACCGCGCCGTGACGACAGCCCAGCGACGACTCTAGGGATCTGCCGCTTGTCGAGCCTCGCCACCGAAACCACGCCGCGCTCCCCGCGCCTCGACCTCGAACGCTTCGCGGCCACGGCCTTGCAGCGGGCGCCCTTCGACTTCCTCATCGTGCCGGGCTTCCTGAAGCGCGAGGCGCTGGCGGCGGTCGAGCGCGACTTTCCAGCGATCGAGAGCGGCGGCAGCTTCCCCTCCAGCAGCCTGAAATGCGGTCCGGCCTTCACGGCGCTGCTGGACGAGTTGCAGGGCCCAGCGGTGACCTCGGCCTTCGAGCGGAAGTTCGAGATCGATCTTTCCGGGCGGCCCACCATGGTCACGCTGCGCGGCCAGTCGCGCGCCAAGGACGGCGCCATCCACACGGATTCGAAGACCAAGCTGGTCACCGCCCTGATCTACGTGAACAGCGCCTGGGAGTCCGACGGCGGGCGCCTGCGCATGCTGAACGGACCCGACGACCTGGAGGACTATGCCGCCGAGGTGCCGCCCGAGGCCGGCACGCTGGTCGCCTTCCGCTGCTCGCCGCAGGCCTGGCACGGCCACAAGGCCTTCGTCGGCCCCCGCCGCTCGATCCAGCTGAACTGGCTGACCGACCAAGGGGTCCTCAACAGGGAACTCAGGCGCCACGCCCTTTCCGCCTGGACCAAGAAGCTGCTGCGCTTCGGCAAGTGATGCGGCCCTACCAGAGAGTGTTTTCGAGAAGCTTATGGCCCTGAACATCGAGACCTTCAGCAATGCCAAGGGCGGCAACGCCTTCTTCAAGGCCATCGGCCATCCGCTGGCCGCGCGCCAGGCGGCAAAGCTGCTGGGCGAGCTCGCCGGCGGCTCCGTGGCGATCTACGATCCGCTCGGCTACGCCCGCGCCTTCGCCGAGATCTACGACATCGGCGGTCTCGACATCGCCGCGGTCTACGTGCAGGACCTCGAGGACATCGGCGAGATCCTGAGGCACCAGGCCCAACCGGTGACCGACCTGCCGGGCTGCAAGGCGAAGAAGGTCTTCGTCACCGCCTTCGATGCGGAACGCCTGATCGCCCACATCGGCCACCTGCTGCCATCGGGCGCCGAGGTGGTGAGCCTCGATGCCCTGCGCCTGCCCGAGGCGATGCTGACCAATCGGCGCAACTATCTCGACAGCCTGAACTTCGCCACCAACCTGGTGCTCTTCCGCGACGGCGCGGGCCTCCACACGCGCCTCGCCACCGCCAACTACTGGTCGACCTATGGCGCCACGGCGCCCGCCGCCTGGTGCTGCCTCATGGACCAGGGCGGCCGGCCGCTCGCCGAGTGGTCGGACCCGCTGCCCGGCGCGGGCGCCAGCGTGGTGATCGATTCCCAGCAGGTGCGCCAACGCTTCGGCCTCGACGACTTCACCGGCAGCCTCTTCCTGCACGTCTGCGGCGTCGCCGGGCATGACATCGTGAAGTACGCGCTCGACATCTACGGCGACAGCGATGGCGACGAGGCGCTGTCCTGCACCCACGACGCCAACTCCTGGCCGGCCGACCTCTACGCCGGCCTGCCGGCGCCGCGCAACAACGAGCAGGTGCTGCTCTGGGTGCAGAACAGCCACCCGGCGCCGATGCCTGCCGGCAGCGTCGGCCTCAACCTCATGGGCGAGGACGCCATCGCCTGGCTCGAACGCGAGATCCCGCCCTTCGGCACGCTCGCCATCGACACCGCCGAGCTGCTGCCCAAAGCGCGCTGGCCGCAGCAGATCGAGGTGCAGGCCGGCAAGCACTTCGTGCGGCCGCGCTACGAAGTCATCACAAACGGCGTCGACACGCCGCCGCGCCGCCGCATCGCCCACGCCAACGTAGAGCGGGTCGACCTGAAGCCCGACCCGCGCATCCCGGAGCTCGCCAACTTGCTCGGCAAGGGCTTCATCCTGCCGGCGCCGATTCTGCCGCGCGGGCGCTTCCGCTCCCTCGCGCTGCCGACGCCGATGTCGACCTGCCAGGCCAACCTGCCGTTAGCGCTCTACGCCTACGACCCCGACGGCCGCGAGATCGGCGGCCGCGCGCTCGGCAAGCTGCCGCGCAACCACGCGACGCTCGTCGACGTCGCCGAACTGCTGAACGGCGGCGAGGCCGATTGGGGCCACATGGAGCTGGTCTACGACTTCGCCGAGGGCGGCGAGGCCGACGGCTGGCTGCACGGCCTGTTCCGCTACGAGGACAAGGCCTCCGGCCACATCGCCGAGACCTCTTTCGGCGCCCACATCTTCAATGCCGTGCTGACCTACAAGGGCGAGCCGCAGTCCTACGCCGGGCGCGCGCCGGGGCTTTCCACGCGCCTGTTCCTCTCCTTCGGCCCGGCGCCCTACGCGGCGCTCTGCCACCTCATCTACCCGGCCTCGACGCCCTGGCACGCCGAGAGCCAGACGACGCTCATCCTGCACGACAGCAACGGCGAGGCGCTGGCCGAGCACGAGGTTCGCATCGCCTGCGGCGGCTCCCTGCTGTGGACGCCGACGGACTACTTCTCCGCCGCCGACATGAAGGCGGCCGGGCCGGAAGGCTACGTCATCATCCGCGACACCACCTGCCGCCTCTTCGGCTACCACGGCCTCACCCACGGAGAGAAAGCCTTCTCCTTCGACCACATGTTCGGGTTCTGAGGCAGCGGCGCAGAGCGCAGGCCCCCTCACCCAGCTTCGGCTAGGCGCGCGCTTCGCGCTTGCCAAGCCTGCGCAACCCTCTCCCCCAAATGCTTTGGGGGAGAGGGAAAATCTTGTATCCCTCGCCCCTTCGGGGAGAGGGCTGCGTAGCCTTAGCGAGATCGTGAGATCGAGCTTAGGCGAAGCTGGGTGAGGGAGCTCTCGTGCGCCTCTGGAATCGCGCCCGGCTTGGCACTAAGTTACCGGCAGATCCTGCCACTATAACCACAAAATCAGGAAGAGTTATCGATGCAATACCTGCACACCATGGTCCGGGTGAAGGACCTCGACGCCTCGCTCGACTTCTACTGCAACAAGCTGGGCCTCAAGGAGGTCAGGCGCATGGAAAACGACAAGGGCCGCTTCACCCTGGTGTTCCTGGCGGCGCCGGAAGACGTGGCGCAGGCCAAGGAGAGCCAGGCGCCGCTGGTGGAGCTGACCTACAACTGGGACCCGGAAGATTACGACGGGGGGCGCAACTTCGGCCACCTCGCCTACCGGGTCGACGACATCTACGCCACCTGCCAGCAGCTGATGGACGGCGGCGTCACCATCAACCGCCCGCCGCGCGACGGCCACATGGCCTTCGTGCGCTCGCCCGACAACATTTCCATCGAGCTGCTGCAAAAGGGCGAGTCCCTGCCGCCCCAGGAGCCCTGGGCCTCGATGCAGAACACCGGCAGCTGGTAAAGGCAGCCGCGCCGCTTCACTGAGCTTGGCAGCGCCGCGCAGTTGGGATAGGTGAGCAGGGGGCCGCGGAGGTCGCGGCCTTTCCGTTCATCGAGGAGTCCCCCAAGTGCTTCGCCGCGGCATCATGGAGTCCTGGCCGCTGTTCCTCGGCATGCTGCTGCTGATGATCAGCAACGGCCTGCTGGTGACGCTCCTCACGCTGCGCGCGACGGACCTCGGCTTCACGCAGACCGAGATCGCCTTCATGCAGGCGGCCTATCCGCTGGCGGCCCTCTTCGGCTGCCTCGTCGCGCCGAAGATCGTCGCCCGGGTCGGCCATATCCGCAGCTTCGGCGCGCTGGCCTCGCTGTGCTCCACCGCCGCGCTGATCCACATGGTGACCGCCGACCCCTGGAGCTGGGCCGCCATGCGGGCGCTGGCCGGCTTCTGCTTTCCGGGCCTCTACGTGGTGGCGGAGAGCTGGCTGAACGGCCGCGCCGACAACCGCACCCGCGCCGGCCTGCTCTCCATCTACTTCATCACCCAGACCGGCGGCGTCGCGCTCGGCCAGCTGCTGCTCGGCATTCCGGACCGCGACGGCAACCTCCTCTTCGTCATCGTCTCGGTGCTGATCTCGCTGTCGCTGGTGCCCATGCTGCTCTCGGCCGATCGGGGCCAGGCCTTCGAGGCGCCGGCCAGGCTCTCGGTGCGCGAACTCTTCGGCCTCTCGCCCCTCGGCCTGTCGGTCAGCTTCCTCAACGGCCTCTCGCAAGGTGCCTTCTACGTCGGCCTCGGCCTCTTCGGCGTCGCCATCGGCCTGCCCGCCAGCCAGGTCGGGCTCCTGGTCGCAGCAGGCACCTTAGGCGGCGTGCTCGGGCAGTTCCCGCTCGGCGCCCTCTCCGACCGCATCGATCGCCGTCTGGTGATCGCCGGGGCGGCCGGCGTCGCGCTGATCGCCTGCCTCGCCGTCTGGATGACCGCCACCCGCCTGGCCGACGGCCCCTGGCTCTACGCCGCCGTCGCCCTGGTCGGCGCTTTCACCCTGCCGCTCTATTCCCTGGGCGTCGCCCACACCAACGACCGCCTGGCGCCGGCGCAGATGGTGGCGGCCAGCGGCGGGCTGGTGCTGGTGATGAACGTCGGCATCGTTCTGGGCCCGCCGGCCGGCGGCCTCGCCATCACCTACCTGGGGGCGCCGGCCCTCTTCGCCTGCCTGGCACTGCTGCAAGGCGCCACCGCCCTGCTGGCGGTCTACCGCCTCGTCTCCGGCGAGAAGCGGGCGGAGGAGACCGGCACGGCGCTGCCGGTCGGCCACGCCGCCACCGCCGTGGCCAGCCGTCTCAATCCCGAGGCGCGAGAAGTCGTCCCGCAGGACTGACGGTCTATTCCGCCTGACCGGCCTGGATCATGGCCGCCGCCATCGCCCGCGCGGCGGCGAAGTTCTCGGCCAGGCGCAGGTTGTCGTGGCGGCCGTCGAAGCCCATGCGGGCGAGCACTTCACTGGGCTGCGGGCGGATACCGGAGACGATCACGGCCACCCCGCGGGCGCGGCAGCGGCGCATGAAGTCGGAGAGCGCGGCGACGCCGGAGGAATCGATCATCGGCACGTTGCGCATGCGCAGGATGAACACCCGCGGCGGCGTCGGCATGGCCTCCAGCGCGTCGCGTAGGCTGCGCGCGGCGCCGAAGAACAGCGGTCCGCGCAGGCTGAACATCTCGACGCCCGGCGGCAGCGTCTGGAAGGCGTAATCAAGCGCCGGGATCTGCGCGTCGTCGACGTCGCCCTGCAGGAAGCCGACGCCCTTTTCCACCTGCACCACCTGGGCCATGCGGTGCATGAAGAGGATCGCCGCCATGACGACTCCGACCTGGATGGCCACGGTCAGGTCGACCATGACGGTGAGGAAGAAGGTGACCAGCAGCACCACGGCGTCGCCCGGCGGCGCGCTCAGCAGGCTGCGGAACTTGTCGATCTCGCTCATGTTCCAGGCGACGATGACCAGCACCGCGGCAAGGCTGGCGAGCGGCACGTAGGAGGCCAGCGGCGCGGCCAGCAGCATGAAGCCCAGCAGGAAGGCCGCATGCAGCATGCCAGCGATCGGCGAGCGCGCGCCGGAGCGGATGTTGGTGGCGGTGCGCGCGATGGCGCCGGTGGCCGGCAGGCCGCCGAAGCAGGCCGAGGCGGTATTGGCGAGGCCCTGAGCCACCAGCTCGCAGTTGGAGCGATGGCGCGCGCCGGTCATGCCGTCGGCCACCATGGCCGAGAGCAGGCTCTCGATGCCGGCCAGGAAGGCGATGGTGAAGGCCGCCGGCAGCACCTCGACGGCTTGGTGGAGGCTGAAGGACGGCAGGCTGGGCAGCGGCAGGCTGGAGGGGATCGCCCCGAAGCGCGAGCCGATGGTCTCCACCGGCAGACCGAGCAGCCAGACCGCCAGCGAGGCGCCGACCACGGCGACCAGGAAGCCCGGCGCCCGTGGGAGGTAGCGGCGCAGCAGCAGGATCGCCGCCAGCGCCGCCGCGGCGATGGCGAAGGTGGCCGCATCGAGGGTCTCGCGCGCCGACCACAGGGCCTCCACCTTGGGCAGGAACTCGGCCGGCAGGCTGTCCGGAGCCAGGCCGAAGAGGTCCTTCAGCTGGCTGGTGAAGATGATCACGGCGATGCCGGCGGTGAAGCCGGTTACCACCGGCTCGGGGATGTACTTGATCCAGGTGCCGAAGCGCATGAAGCCCGCCGCCACCAGCATGGCGCCGGCCATCAGGGTGGCCAGCAGCAGGCCGTCGTAGCCGTGCTGGGCGATGACGTTGAACACCACCACGACGAAGGCGCCGGTCGGCCCGCCGATCTGGAAGCGGCTGCCCCCGAAGGCCGAAATCAAGAAGCCGGCGATCACGGCGGTCACCAGCCCCTTGTCCGGCGTAGTGCCGGAGGCGATGGCCAGCGCCATGGCCAGCGGCAGCGCGACCACCGCCACCGTGAGGCCGGCGAGCGCATCGCTGCGCAGGTGGGCAAGGCCATAGCCCTCGCCAAGGACGGTGAAGACCTTCGGCTTGAACAGCTGCCAGAAGGACGCCGCAGACGGCGCACCCGCGCCCGAACCGCCGAGGTCGCTCATTTGCGACCCCGCGGCGGCAGCGCAGGCTGCGGCTCGCGCAGGCGCACCCCGCGGCCGCGGGCGGTGCTCGGCGCGTCGTCGCCGATGAGCTCGAGTCCCGCCGCCTCGAAGGCGGCGACCACCTTGGTGAGGGAGTCGACCACACCGCGCACGGTGCCGTCGCTGGCCTCCATGCGCTGGATGGTCGGCAGCGACACCCCTGCCAACGCGGCCAGCCGGCGCTGGTCGATGCCCAGCAGGGCCCGGCCGGCACGCATCTGCCCCGCGGTGATCATCTGGCAATCCTCATGAACAAACGAGCAAGAATGATGTATTATGCATCGTCCTGCAGGTCTGAGACATGCATTTTGGAAAATTCAGGCCTGCACCGCGTGCAACCCGACAGGCGGAATCAGTCCGCCGCGGACCCGCCGATCGTCTTGACCAGCTCCTGCGCCAGGGGACGGAAGCCGTGGCGGGCATAGGCTTGCTCGGCCTCGCGGTTGCCGACCATGACGCTGATCGTGAGGCGCCGATACCCGCGGGCTGCGGCCTCGCCTTCCGCCGCCGTCATCAGGGCGCGGCCGATGCCGTGGCGCTGGTGCGCCGGGTCCACCACCAGCTCGACGATGTGGGCGTGGGCGCGCAGCTCCGGGCGGACGTAGATTGCACCCTCCTTGAAGTCCAGCGTGACCAGCCCGACGACCTCTCCGTCGACTTCCGCGACGAGAAACAGGCCGTCGGAACCCAGCCGAGCCCTGCTGTCGTCGAGGTTTTCCGCCGCCGCCTCCCGGCCGATGCGGCGGTCGCCGGTAAGTTTGTCCTCGTGGCGGTTGAGCACCTCGTAGAGATCGATGAGGCGCCCGCGATCGCGGGCTTCGGCCGCGCGGATGACGAGGTTCATGGGCTGGCCGGTCCGTTGCTGCTCTCTGGGCGGGGCCGCAGCCTGGAATCGGACCGCCCGGCCGTCAAGATGGGCCGCGAGATATCCCCCGCAAGCTTGCCGGCGCGGCGCTTCGTCGCCTTGCGGCTCGCCGCTGCCGTCTCTATTTTCGGTAAGTACATCCGAGTCAGGAGCTTTTCCCGTCATGGCCGAAACCCGCCACAGCAAGATTTTCATCATCGGCTCCGGCGCTGCCGGGCTGACTGCGGCGATCTATTCCGCCCGCGCCAATCTAGAACCGCGGCTGGTCCACGGCCTGCAGCCCGGCGGACAGATGACCATCACCACCGACGTGGAGAACTACCCGGGCTTCGCCGACGTCATCCAGGGTCCCTGGCTGATGGAACAGATGCAGAAGCAGGCCGAGCACGTCGGCACCGATATCGTCTCCGACATCATCACCGAGGTCGATTTCACCCGCCGCCCGCTGCTCATGCGGGGCGATAGCGGCACCACCTACACCGCCGACGCGGTGATCATCGCCACCGGCGCCCAGGCGCGCTGGCTGGGCATTCCGGGAGAGCAGAAGTTCAACGGCCGCGGCGTCTCCGCCTGCGCCACCTGCGACGGCTTCTTCTATCGCGGCAAGGAGGTGGTGGTGGTCGGCGGCGGCAACACCGCGGTGGAGGAGGCCCTCTACCTCGCCAACATCTGCTCCAAGGTAACCCTGATCCACCGCCGCGAGGCGCTGCGCGCCGAGAAAATCGGCCAGGACCGGCTGTTCCGCAACCCCAAGATCGAGGTGCGCTGGAACGCCGTGATCGACGACATCCTGGGAGGCGACGGTCCGATGGACGGGGTGACCGGCGTACGCTTGCGCGACACGCGGACTGCGGAACTCAGTGAACTGCCCTGCGAGGGGGTCTTCATCGCCATCGGCCACGACCCGGCCACCAAGGTGTTCCAGGGCGCGGTGAAGATGGACGACGAGGGCTATATCCTGGCCGCCCGCGGCTCCACCGGCACTTCGGCGGCGGGGGTCTTCGCCGCCGGCGACTGCGTCGACAAGGTGTTCCGCCAAGCCGTCACCGCGGCCGGCATGGGCTGCATGGCAGCCCTGGAGGCGGAGAAATTCCTGGCAGAATTGACAGATTCCGTCGATAAAGCTGCGGAATAGCCTCATTAACCCTTCCGTCCTATACTAAATCGCGGTTTAGCGGGGGTTCCCCGGGCTCTAAACCCTTTTCTCTCGGCCTTCCGCCCCTCGCGGAGGGCAGCGATTCGCCCAAGGAGGCGAGCATGCTGGACGATGTTGGCCTGCCCCAGAAGCGGGGCCTCGGGGCCACCATTATGGATTGGGACAAGCTGCGCATCTTCCACGCTGTGGCGGAGGCGGGCAGCTTTACTCATGCCGGCGAGCTGCTGAACCTCAGCCAGTCGGCGGTGAGCCGCCAGATTTCGGCCCTCGAAGACAGCCTGAAGGTGCCGCTGTTCCACCGCCATGCCCGCGGCCTCATCCTCACCGAGCAGGGCGAGCTGCTGTATCGCACGGCCCACGAGGTCTTCGGCAAGCTGGCGATGACCGAGGCGCAGCTCACCGAGAGCAAGGACCGGCCCAAGGGACCGCTGAAGATCACCACCACGGTGGCCTTCGGCTCCCACTGGCTGGCCGCCCGCATGAGCGAGTTCATCGACGTCTACCCGGAGATCGAGTGCCACCTGCTGCTGCTCGACCGCGAGGTCGATCTCTCCATGCGCGAGGCCGACCTGGCGATCCGCTTCTCGCCGCCGCGCCAGGCCGATCTCATCCAGCGTCACCTGATGACGGTGAACATGCACATCTATGCCGCCGCCAGCTACATCAAGAAGCACGGCGTGCCGCAGACCGCCAAGGATCTCGACAAGCATCGCATCGTGGTCTACGGCGAGGACGTGCGCCCGCCGGTGCCGGACGTGAACTGGCTGCTCCGGGTCGGCTACAAGGACAGCCAGCTGCGCCGCCCGACGATGACCGTGAACAACGTCTACGGCGTCATGAAGGCGGTGCAGTCGGGCGCCGGCCTCGGCGCCCTGCCGGAGTTCATGGCGGCCGCCAACCCGGACCTGGTGCAGGTGCTGCCCGAACTGAACGGCCCACAGTTCGATGCCTACTTCGTCTATGCGGAGGAAATGCGCCGCTCCAAGCGGATCTCGGTGTTCCGGGACTTCCTGCTACGCAAGGTTGCGGAATCCAACTTCTGATAGCTATTCCGCACCGCCCCGGTGTCGACTTTCGGGCCCTGAAAATGGACCCAAAAATGCCATGAATCTACAATAAAATCAGTCGCTTGCGCAGCCATGCGCTGTTCGCATATCACCACTGCCCGAATGTATGTAGTAAAAGAAATTCAAATCCCTATTTTCAAGTCATCGGATGTTGCGTCGCAGCATCCCCCGGATTTTCGGCTTCGGCCGGAGTGAGTTCCGAGCGCCCCCCGCTCGGAAAAGGGCCTCTGGGAGTTCCCACTCCTTTCAGGTCCTACGTCTCCCAGACGTGAAGCCTCCCTGTTCAACTTGCCGGGCCTTTTGGCCCGGCATTTTCTTTTCAGCCGCCCACATCCTTGGGCACAAGGAAAACGGCCCGTGGCTCCTCTCGGGGCCGGCGGACCGTTTCGGCATGCTCGTGCAAACCAGGGCACGCTACATGAAGAGCCGTTCTTCGGCGGTGTCGATGTCCTTGTAAAGGTCGGCCACGAACTCGGCATAGCCGTTGTAGAGCAGGGTCGGCACCTGCTCGTTCAGGCCCAGGACGCGCTCGCTGGCCTGGCTCCAGCGTGGGTGCGGCACTTCCGGGTTCACGTTGGCCCAGAAGCCGTACTCGCTGCCCTGGATGACCTCCCAGTAAGACTTCGGCCGCTCGTCGGTGAACTCGAAGCGCACGATGCTCTTGATGTGCTTGAAGCCGTACTTCCATGGTACCGCCAGGCGCAGCGGCGCGCCGTTCTGCTTGACGATCGGCTTGCCGTAGAGGCCGGTGGCGATGAAGGCCAGCTCGTGGGTCGCCTCGGCCATGGTAAGGCCCTCAACGTAGGGCCAGGGATACCAGGCGGCGCGCTGGCCGCCGGCCACCTCCGGGTCCAGGAAGGTGGTCATCTTCACGTACTTGGCCGAAGACAGCGGCTTGGCGAAATCGACCAGCGCCTTCATCGGGAAGCCGCTGTAGGGCACCGCCATCGACCAGGCCTCGACGCAGCGGTGGCGGTAAAGCCGCTCCTCCAGCGGCATCCTGGCCAGCAGATCATCAATGTCGACCTCCCTGGGCTCTTCGACCATGCCGTCGAAGGTGACGGTCCAGGGCCGGATCGGCAGCGCCTGTGCCTTTGCCGCGATGTTCTTGGAGGAGCCGAATTCGTAGAAGTTGTTGTAGCTGGTGGCCAGCGATTCGTCGGTGATCGGCCGATCCAGGGTGTAGCGCTCATTGCGCGAGACCGGGTAGAGCTTGGCCGAAGGGTCGTCGTCCTCGGCCGCCTCGGCAACCGACATGTCGTCGCAGGCCGTCAGCAGCCCGGCGCTGCCGATCAGCATCGATCCGGCCGCTGCCGTCTTCAGCAGCCGGCGCCGGTCCAGGAAACAATTCTCAGGGGTCACCTGCGATTCGGGGATTTCCCAGCCCCGTCGGATCCGGATCAACATGCGGTAAAACCTCCTGATCTGCTCTCGAGAGCCCGCATTTTGTGCGGCCTTGCTGGCCAAGGAGGTAGCCCGCAGGACCGGGGTCGACAAGTCAACTCTGCGCGAGCGCATCCTGGCAGCGAATGATTCCCCGACAAGGTTAACCAGTTGGAAAGAGCCGTTTGCTATCCATCAGGGTGGCAACCTGCCGCTGTCGACAGACCCTCCCCCCGGAGCCCAGGACAAGCCAAGGCATGGCGGATCTCTCCTTGTCCCTGACCAAGCGATTTGCGCTCTTCGCGGGGCTCGTGGTCGTCGCCGCCAGTCTGCTGCTGATCGGCATGTACAAGCAAGTTGCGAGCGAGGACCTGCATGCCATGGCCGAGCGCAGCAACGTCGCCGTCGCCAGGATCTTCTCCAACGTGGTCTGGGATGCCCACGCCGGCTTCCTGACCACCGCGCACTTCCTCACCCCGCAGGCGATCCGCCAACATCCGGAAACCCAGGCCATCCGCGAGTCCATGTTACGGCGGCTGCGCGATCTCTCGATCCTGAAGATCAAGATCTACGATCTCAACGGCCTGACCGTGTTCTCCACCGAACCGTCCCAGATCGGCGAGGACAAGAGCGGCAACGGCGGCTTCCTGGCCGCGCGCACCGGCCACCAAGCCAGCGAGCTCACCCATCGCGACAGCTTCAGCGCCTTCGAGCAGACGGTGGAGGACCGCGACGTCTTGTCGAGCTACGTCCCCGTGACTTCGGCCTCGGGAGCCATCGAAGGAGTCCTCGAGGTTTATTATGACGTGACCGAGCTGCTGGCGACGGTGCAGCAGCGTCAGCTGATGCTGCAAATGGTGGTGGGCGCGACCTTCCTGCTGCTCTACCTGCTGCTGATTTTCGGCGTATGGCACAGCGAGCGTCAGACCAGGCGGCACTACTACAAGAACCTGGACCTGGCGCGCGCCGCGGCCCGTGCGGAGGAGTCCAGCCGGCTGAAGTCAGAGTTCCTCGCGACCATGAGCCATGAGCTGCGCACGCCGCTGAACGCCATTCTCGGTTTTTCGGAGATCCTCAAGTTGCAGATGCCGCAGGCCGAGGGCGACGAAACCCGGCGCGAATACGCGGACAGCATCTGGATGTCCGGCCGCCACCTGCTGAACATCATCGACGACGTGCTCGACATGTCGAAGGTCGAGGCCGGCGAGCTGACCCTCGATTGCGACTCCTTCGATCCGGTGGCACTGCTGGAAAGCTGCCTGCGACTGGTCGAGAATCAAGCCGTCCAGAACGGCGTGAAACTGATCTTCAACATCGCCAGCGATCTCCCGCCGGCCTTCGGCGACGAACGGCGCATGAAGCAGGTGCTCCTCAACCTGCTGTCCAATGGTGTGAAGTTCACGCCGGAGGGCGGCCAGGTCAGCCTGTGGCTGGGTGCCGGCGCGGACGGCACCCTGCAGTTCGCCGTCAGCGACAACGGCATCGGCATCGCGCCGAGTGATGTCGAAAAAGTCCTGACGCCTTTCGGCCAGGTGGAAAACAGCTATGCGCGCCGCTTCGGCGGCACCGGTCTGGGCCTGCCTATCGCCCGTTCGCTGGTCGAGATGCACGGCGGCCGCTTCACCCTGGAAAGCACCCCCGGCGAGGGCACCAAGGTGAGCTTCACCCTGCCGCCCAAAGCGTCTGGCGTGGCGCCCGCCGCGTTCGCGCTCCGGCCCCCCCTGGCAGTGCCGGCCTAGGCTCTATCCGACCACCCGCCGGAGGCTCTTCGACAGCTGCGCCAGCACGGCGGGGCGCGAGGAGGCCATCAGCTTCCACGACAGGACGCTCCTGGCCGAGCGGCGCGGCAGAGTCCCGACGGCAAGAAACCAAGCGGCCAGAAAGGCTCGGCGGCGCAGCGAGGCATTCATCTCCAGGCTCGCGGCCGCGCCGGCGGCAGCCAGCCGCAGGCGCGTGTCGCCGTCGACGGGATGGCGCGAGCGCTCCACGCAGAGAGAAGCCAGGCGCTCTTCGAGATGGGTCGGATCACGCAGGCAGGCGTCTTCCGGCAGCGCCAGCCCCGCCTCGTCCGCGCGCCGCGACAGGGCGGCGAGGCGATGGAAGTCGTGCGCTATGCGCCAGCGCGCGCGCTCGGCCAGCTTCTCGCCGAAAGACGAGTGGTTGGCCTCGTGCTGACGGTAGACCCCAAGGCAGGCCTCGATCGAGGTCACATCGCCGTAGATCGGCGCCACGGTCGCAAGATAACCGTCGGCCCCCTGGCGAAACGGCGCCTCGGGAATCGGCAGGATGGACTGCAAGGTTGCACGGTCGAAGGCAAGGCCGCTGGTAACCGTCGTGCGGTAGCGCCCGCAGCGCAGCAGCTGCGGCAGCACGTCGCCGTCGTCGAAGGGCAGCTCGGGAGGCGGATAGACGTCCACAACGGCGCTGTCGTCGTGGACGAGGTGGAGCCTGAACTGCGCCTGCGCCGTGCGGTCGTCCCAGGCCTCGATTACTTCCGAGACGGCGTTCGGATAGAGGTAGTCGTCGGCGTCCAGGAAGAAGACGATCTCGCCGGAGCTTTCCGCGAAGCCCGCGTTGAATGCCGAGGCATGCCCCTCGTTGCGCGCCTTCAGGCGCGACTTGATCCGCGACCCGTACGACCTGATGACCTCGGCAGAGTCGTCGCTCGAAGCATCATCGACCACCACCACCTCCACGTTGCGGTAGTCTTGGTCGAGAGCGCTGTCGATGCACCGCTTGAGAAAATGCGCGTAATTGAAGTTCGCTATGATGATCGATGCCGGAACATGACCACTTGCAGGACAAGCCACACCAAGCCTCGCAAATTGCTCTCGGGACCCACCCCCCTTGGCGCCCGGCGCCAGCGGCACAGCCCCTACAAGTCCCTCACATTGCAGGTCGATAGGTGCTCTCCCGCACACCGCCTGCTTCTTCACCGACGCAGGCGAGATGGCGTTGTTCCGACATGAACGAATTTTAATCCGGGCAAAGGAGGTTCAGTCCTGCCACGGCGAGCCGCCCACGACGTCTTGCGTCGGCCGCGGGGGGCTCCACCGACTGTCTCGGGGGGTGAAGCCCACCCTGGACGCCAAGGCGTCTCAAGGGTGAGCTCACACGGCGGGTGCTAGTCGGCCGCCTGGCGCTGCGAGATCACCTGGTCGGCCAAGCGTCCGGTCAGCTCCTGCAGGTGGTCGAAGCGCCAGTCGAAGCTGCCGACGCCGACGGTCAGCGAGCGCAGCTCGATGATGAGGTCCTGCAGCTCTTCCTCCGGCAGGTGGCACTTGAGATCGTCCCAACCCTTCCAGCCGGCCCGCATCTCGAAGCCGAGGATCTGGCCGCGCCGGGCGGAGACCAGCGAGTGGACCTTGTTGGTGAATTCGCTGGGCACCGAGATGGTGACCTCGTAGATCGGCTCCAGCAGGACGGGCTCGCAATTCGGCAAGCCCTCGGCCATGGCCATGCGGGCGACCGTCTTGAAGGCCTGGTCGGAGGAGTCGACGGAATGGTACTGCCCATCGTAGAGCGTCACCGAGACGTCGACCACCGGAAAGCCGAGCGGCCCGCGCGCGAGGTATTCCTTGGCGCCGTGCTCGACGGCACCGATGTATTGGCGCGGCACCGAGCCACCGACCACCTTGTCGACGAACGCGAAGCCTTCGCCGCGCGGCAGCGGCCGGATTTCGACGTGGACATCGCCGAACTGGCCGTGGCCGCCAGTCTGGCGCTTGAAGCGCGAGTGCTGCTTGGTCGCCTTGCGGATGGTCTCCTTATAGGCGGTCTGCGGACGCGTCGCATCGACCTCGACGTTGAAGCGGCTCTTCAGGCGATCCACGGCCAGCTTCAGATGGATGTCGCCCTGGCCACGCAGCAGCATCTCGTTGGTGTCGTCGTTGTGCTCGAGCACCAGGGAGGGATCTTCCTCGGTCAGCTTGGCAAGGCTCGCCGTCAGCTTCACCTCATCCTGGCGGTTGTGTGGTCGGATCGACAGGGTGAAGACGGGCTTCGGCACCTCCGGCCAGACCAGGCCGGCATCGTCGCGGCGCCCCGCCTCGGTGAGCAGCTCGCCGGCCGCGACCGAGTCCATGCGGCCGAGCGCCACCAGGTCGCCCGCGCCGGCGCTGGCGGCTTTCTGGTTCTCCGGTCCCATCAGGCGGTAGAGCCCCGACACCCTTTCGCTGCCCAGGTTGTCGCCGTCCTTCAGCTCACCACGCCAGACGCGGGCGATCGACATCTTGCCGGTGTGCGGCGCGTGGTAGGTGCGGATCACGCTGGCGGCCAGGTCAGTCCCCTCCGGCACGCCGAGACGGGCCGCGGTCGTTGCCGGGTCCGGAGTCTCGTGGCGCAGCGCCTTCCACAGGCGGGTGATGCCGTGGCCCTGCTCGGCGGAGCCGAAGAGCACCGGAACGATGAGGTCCTCGGCAAGATCCTTGCTGAGCTGCTCGTAGATCTCGGCCGGGGCCGGCACCTTGTCCTCGAGCAGTTGCTCGAGCAGGCCGTCGTCGAAGTCGGCAAGCGATTCCAGCAGCTCACGCCGGGCCGCCTCCTCGCGGTCCTTGACCTGCTCGGGCATCTCGATGAGGTCGGACTGCTTGTTGAGGTTATAGCGCCAGGCACGCTCGCTCACCAGGTCGACGAAGCCGGTGATCTCTTCGCCTTCGCGGATCGGCACCTGGCGCAGCATCAGCGGGCGCTCCGAGATCGACTGCAAAGCCTCCAGGATGTCGCGTACGCGCGCCGAGGCCTTGTCCATCCGGTTGACGAACAGGATGTGCGGGATCTGGTAGTCGTCGAGAAACTTGAAGATCGGCGCCAGCGTCAGGCAGCGCGCGGGCTCCGGCGGCGCCACGACGACGACCACGTCGACCCCCATCAGCGCGGAGTGCACGTCCTGGGCCAGT
The DNA here is from genome assembly GCA_009377535.1 of Kiloniellaceae bacterium. Lineage (GTDB taxonomy): Bacteria > Pseudomonadota > Alphaproteobacteria > Kiloniellales > Kiloniellaceae > Pelagibius. Next base: position 148,097 of record WHTV01000001.1, on the reverse strand, counting down.
TCGATGGAGCCGGGGCAGTCTATGAATGACCAGGTCTCGTCAAGATAGCTGCAGTGCGCGAAGTTGGGCTCGGTGGTCATCTGGCGGGCGCGGGCCTCGGGAGCGGAATCGCCGAGCGAGGTGCCTTCGGTGACGGAGCCCTTGCGATGAAGGGCGCCGGCCTGCAGCAGCAGGGCTTCCAGCAGCGTCGTCTTGCCGCTGGTGTAGGGTCCCACAAGGGCGGCGCAGCGCGCCGCCGTTACCGATCTGGACATCATGGTTTCCTCCCCGTCGCCCTCCGGGAGTCGAACCATGAGCTTCCCCATGGCGAACCTGGGGCGAACTTTCCTGGTTGTTTGGGTCGCCGCGCCCCCTATGAAGGGGCCGCGTCAACCTTTGCAGGCCTATGGTTTCAAACAACGCGGTCGGCTGGCAACCGAAAAACCTGGGGCAGCGACGCACCCGGGACCCTGGCATGGATTTTCAGTGACTTCGCGCTGTGGAAAGCCGATAATCGTTGGCCGCAAGATCGCAAACGACGTGAAATCCCCCGTAGAGAGCGGTGGGAAGCCGTTGTTGCGCGAAGATTATTTGAGGATGCGAGGGACATGACGGCGCGGATTTTCATCGATGGCGAGGCAGGCACCACGGGGCTTCAGATCCGGGGGCGCCTCGAGTCGCGCGCCGATGTCCAGTTGATCCGCCTGGCCGAGGGCGAGCGCAAGGACCCGGCCGCCCGCGCCTGCGCCTTGAACGAGGCCGACCTGGCCATTCTCTGCCTGCCCGACGCCGCGGCGCGCGAAGCCGTCGGCCTGATCGAGAACCCGCAAACCCGGGTGATCGACGCCAGCACCGCCTACCGCACCGATCCGGACTGGACCTACGGCTTTCCCGAGCTGGACCGCGCGCAGACTGCCAAGGTGAAGGCCGCCAAGCGGGTGAGCAATCCGGGCTGCTATCCGACCGGCGTGCTCGCCCTGATCCGCCCGCTGGTCGACGCCGGGCTGCTGCCGAAAGATTTCCCGGTCACCGTGAATGCGGTCTCCGGCTACTCCGGCGGCGGCAAGGACCTGATCCGGCGCTACGAGGACGCCGCGGCGCCGGATCACCTGAAGAACGCCTACCGCGCCTATGCGCTCGGCCTTGCCCACAAGCACATCCCGGAGATACGCGTGCACAGCGGACTTGACCACGCGCCGCTCTTCGTGCCGGCAGTGGGCAACTACTACAAAGGCATGCTGGTGCAGGTTCCGCTGCAGCTCTGGGCGCTGCCCGGACGCCCCACGCCGGAGGAACTGCGCAAGGCGCTGGCCGAGCGCTTCGCCGGCCAGGACTTCGTCAGCGTCGCCTCCGCCACCGAAAGCGCGAGCCAGGAGGATCTCGACCCCGAGGGCCTGAACGGCAGCAACGACATGCGCCTCCACGTCTTCGGCAACGCCGCCGGCGACCAGGCAGTGCTCGCCGCCGTCCTCGACAACCTCGGCAAGGGAGCCTCCGGCGCCGCGGTGCAGAACATGAACCTCATGCTCGGACTCGACCCCCAGGCCGGCCTCGCCACGCGCCTCGCCGCCTGACCTCCTTGAGAACGTGAAAACGAGGAAGGGGCGGCCCTGGGAGCCGCCCCTTCCCGTCACGCCAGGACTTAACTCTGTGCCGCAGGCGCCTCAGGCGCTCTGGCGCACCTTGTCGAGGAAGGCGCCGACCTGCTGTTTCAGCTCGTTGGCGTCGTCGTTGAGGCCTTCGATGGCAGCCACCGCCTGCTGGATGGCGGTCATGGTCTGCTCGGAGGCCGTGCGCACCTCGGCGATGGTCGAGGAGACCCGCGCAGTGTCGCTCGCTGCGGACTCCACGTTGCGCCCGATCTCCTGGGTCGCCGCATTCTGTTCCTCCACCGCCGAAGCGATGGCCGTGGCCGACTCGTTGACCTGGCCGATCACGCCGCGGATGTTGGCGATGGCCGACACCGCTTCCGAGGTGGCCTGCTGCATCGAGTTGATCTGATCGGAGATCTCCTCGGTCGCCTTGGTGGTCTGCGAGGCGAGGGTCTTCACCTCGTTGGCGACCACCGCGAAGCCCTTGCCCGCTTCCCCGGCCCGCGCCGCCTCGATGGTGGCATTCAGCGCCAGCAGGTTGGTCTGTTCGGCGATCTCGTTGATCAGCTTCACCACGTCGCCGATCTTCTGCGCCGCGGTATCCAGCGAGCGGACCGTCTCGTTGGTGGTCTCCGCCTGCAGCACCGCATCCGCGGCGACTTTGGCCGACTCGCTGGCGCGGCGCGCGATCTCGCCGATCGAGGCCGACATCTCCTCGGCCGCCGCGGCGACGCTGTCGACATTGCCGCTGGCGCCCTCGGCCGCGCCACTCACCTGGTTGCTCTTATCGCTGGTCTGGTTCGCCAGCTGACGCACTTCCTTGGTGGAGGCGTCGATGTGGGCCGCGGCGTCCAACACGGAGGTCACCCTGTTGCCAACCGACTGCTCGAACTCGTCGGCCAGGCTGTTCATCGCGGCGCGCTTCTCGGTGGTGGCACGCGCCTCCTGCGCGGCACGTTCCTGCTCCAGGCGGCGCTTCTCCACGGCGTTCTCCTTGAACACCTGGACCGCGCGCGCCATGTCGCCGATCTCGTCGCCCTGCTCCTGGTAGGTCACCTCGACCTGGGTGTCGTCACGCGCCAGGCGATCCATCAGCTGGGCCAGGCGCGGCAGCGGACGCAGCAGCCGACGGAAGGCGAAGAAGGCGATCAGCGCGGTCACCAGGATGGTGATGGCGGAGGTGATCGCCAGCTTGCTGGTGAGCTGGTCCAGCACCGCAGTGATGTTGGCCTTCAACACGCCGACGTAGAGAATGCCGATGACCTTGCCTTCGAGGGAGAAGATCGGCGCATAGGCCGTGTAGTAGTCCTTGCCGAGGATGACCGCCTCGCCGTAGTAGGTCGCTCCCTTGGTCACCACCGCATAGACCGCGCCGTCCTTGCCCAGCTGGGTGCCGATGGCGCGGCTGCCGTCATCCTTCTTGATGTTCGTGGTGCGGCGCCAGAAGTCCTTGGACTCCTCGTCCCAGACGAAGACCGTGGCGGTCTCGCCGGTCAGGTAGCCGACCCGGTCGATCATCCCGTGGTCCGGAAATTCGGGGATCCCGTCGATCACGAGGCGATCGACTTCCAGGCCCTTCTTGGTCACCTGCAGCTGGGGATGGTTCTCGCCGAAGATGTCCGCGGCGATGCGCAGGCTGGCGGCCTGGCGGTCCACCACCTGGTCGCGGATCTCGGACTGAATGGCGAAGACGGCGGCGGCGGCACAGGCGGCTGCAGCCGTGATGATCAGCGCGATGGTCAAAACCATCGTCTTTGTCGTCAGCTTGATGCTCTTGACGGCGGCTAAGGAGCTCATTGGTCTCTCGCAACATGTGGCCTTCGCCGCCATTCGGCGATTGCGGCAACTGCCTCATTGTCCCGGTTGCGGATTAGGAAAACGTAAACTTTGATAGGTAAGCGAAATGAAGGGGCTGACCGGTCCATCAACTCACCGTTGAGCAACGGATTAAGGCTTCCTTTCGGATGATTTCAGTTCGCAACAAGAGCCCTTCCAACCTCCCCGAGGCCGCCGGCCCCCTGCACCACGACGGGGTCTGGCCGGATCAGGCTGCCGGCAACGGCGGGCGGCGGGGAAACCAGGGGGCCGCCAGCTCGAACTGGCCCGCCAGGGCGAAGAGGCGCGCTTCCTCGCCGACGGGGGCCGCGATCTGCACGCCGACCGGCAGGCCATCGGCCGTCCAGTGCAGCGGCAGGGAGGCCGCCGGCTGGCCCGACATGTTGAACATCTGGGTGAAGGTGACGTAGGGTTGGACCGCCCGGTTGAAGCCCTCGAAATCGTCGGTCATGGGGTCCAGCCGGCCGAGGCGCATCGGCGGCTCAGCCATGGTCGGGGTCAGCAGCAGGTCGTAGCGCTGCAGGAAAGCATTCAGGCACTCGCCGATGCTGCGGATGCCGCGTAGGGCACGCAGGTATTGCGTGGCGGAGACCTTGGCGCCGCGCACGGCAAAATGCCAAGTCATGGTCTCGACGTCGCCCTCCGCCGCGCCCTCCGGCACCAGCAGATTGCCCGGCGCCAGCGCCTCTGCGGTGTTGGCTGCGACGATGACGATCATCGCCTGGCGCAGCAGGCCGTAGTCGATCTCCGGCGCCGCCTCCTCAACGTCGTGGCCGAAGCCCGCCGCCAGCTTGGCGGCGCACTCGACCGCCGCGCGGCAATCGGGATGAAGTTCGACGTCGTCCGGCGTGCGGGCGGTCCAGGCGATGCGCTTGCGCCCCGGGTCGCGACCGACCGCATCGAGGAAGGGCGTCGCCGGCTTCGGCAGGCTGTAGGGATGATGGCTGGGTAGCCCGCAGACGGCATCGAGCAGCGCCGCCGAATCGCGCACGCTGCGGGTCACCGCGTGGAAGACGCCGAGGCCGGCCCAGGCATAGCTGGTGATGTTGCGCCCGCGGCTGGGCTTCAGGCCGAAGAGGCCGCAGCAGGAGGCCGGAATGCGGATCGAGCCGCCACCGTCGGAGGCATGCGCCAGCGGCACCAGGCCGGCGGCCACCGCCGCCGCCGCGCCGCCGCTGGAGCCGCCGGCCGAGTAGTCGCGGTTCCAGGGATTGCGCGTGGCGCCGTGTCGGCGGGTCTCGGTCGAGACGCTGAGGCCGAACTCGGAGGTCGCGGTCTTGCCGAGCACCACCAGGCCGGCGGAGCGCCAGCGCGCCACCATGGGGTCGTCGAAGGGGGCGCGGTAGTCGGCCAGCCAGTGGCTGCCGTTGCCGCAGGGCTGCCCGCGGCGGAAGGTGTAGAGATCCTTCAGCAGGAAGGGCAGGCCGGCGAAGGGGCCTTCCGGAATGCCGCCGGCAAGTTCGGCGCGCGCCTCGTCGTAGCAGCGGTGCACCACCGCATTGACGACAGGATCGCGCGCCTCGATGCGGGCGATGGTGGCATCCAGGATCTCGAGGGGAGCGACCTCACCCCGGCGGATCAGCGCCGCCAGGGCGAGGGCGTCGTGGTCGTCGAGCAGGGCGTCGATCGACACGCCGACCGGCTCAGTCGGTGAGCGCTTCGCAGGCCTTCTTGATCCGCGTGCAGGCTTCCTGCAGCGCTTCGGTCGAGGTCGCGTAGGAGACCCGGAAATGCGGCGAGAGGCCGAAAGCCTCGCCCTGAACCGCGGCCACGCCGACGGATTCCAGCAGATAGGTGACGAAGTCCTCGTCGGTGTGGAGGGTCTTGCCGTCGGGCGTCTTTTTGCCGATGCAGCCGGCGCAGGAGGGGTAGACGTAGAAGGCCCCTTCCGGCTTGTGGCAGTGGATGCCCGGGCAGTCGTTCAGCATCTCGACCACCATGTCGCGGCGCTGGCGAAAGGCCTCGGCGCGCTCCGCGATGAAGTCCTGCGTGCCGTTCAGCGCCTCGACGGCCGCGGCCTGGCTGATCGACGAAGGGTTGGAGGTCGACTGCGACTGCACCTTGGCCATGGCCTTGATGAGCTGCTGCGGGCCGGCGGCATAGCCGATGCGCCAGCCGGTCATGGCATAGGCCTTGGAGACGCCGTTGACGGTCAGCGTGCGCTCCTTCAGGGCGGGCTCGACCTGCGCCGGGGTGACGAACTCGAAGCCGTCGTAGACCAGGTGCTCGTACATGTCGTCGGTCATCACCCAGACCAGCGGATGGCGCAGCAGCACGTCGGTCAGCGCCTTCATCTCCGCGCGGCTGTAGGCGGCCCCGGTCGGGTTCGAGGGGCTGTTGAGGATCAGCCAGCGCGTCTTCGGCGTGATCGCCTGTTCCAGCGCCTCGGGGGTCAGCTTGAAGTTATGGTTGGCGCCGCAGGGCACCGCGACCGGCTCGCCCTCGGCCAGCAGCACCATGTCCGGATAGGATACCCAGTAGGGCGCCGGGATGATCACTTCGTCACCCGGGTCCAAGGTGGCCATGAAGGCGTTGTAGAGCACCTGCTTGCCGCCGGTGCCGACGGTCACCTCGGCCGGCGTGTAGTCGAGGCCGTTCTCGCGCTTGAACTTGGCGCAGATCGCCTTCTTCAGCTCCGGCGTGCCGTCCACTGCGGTGTACTTGGTCTTGCCCTCTCGGATGGCCTCGATGGCCGCTTCCTTGATGTTCTCGGGAGTATCGAAGTCCGGCTCGCCGGCGCCGAGGCCGATCACGTCGCGGCCGGCGGCTTTCAGTTCGGCCGCCTTTGTGGTCACGGCGATGGTGGGCGAGGGCTTGATGCGCGACAGACGTTCCGCGATCACGGACATCGATAGAACTCCCGGAATTGCTCGTACAGGGGCCGCCCCCCGGGCGGATCAGCGGCAATTTAGTGCCTTCGCGCGGCAATTGGAACCGACAAGCGCAGAGGGCTGGCCCGCCGCCGCTGCCGCAATCGCTTCCGAAAGCATCACGGAATCGCCGCATTCCCGAACCGCTACCGCCATGCTCGGCGGGCCTCATGAACCTCAGGGAGCGGCGGGGCGACACCCCGTCACCCGCCGCAACGAAACGGCCAGCAAGGAACCCGGGGGAACATCATGCCACACCACCTGCCGCCACAGCATGTCTACAGCGCCTTCCCGTCGCGCCTTGGGAGGACGGTCCTCCACAACGTCCTGGTGATCGCCGGGACCCTGGTGCTGGCGGTGCTGGTCATGCTGGCCGCACTCGCTGTCCGCGCCCTGCCGGCCCAGGCGGCGGAAGCGGAGACCCCGGCCGGCCTGTTCTTCCGCAGCGGCGAGGCCGGGACGGTGCTCGAGGCCCCCATCCTGAAGAGCGACGTCGCCATCGCGGTGAACGGCATGGTGGCCCGGGCCACGGTGCGCCAGGTCTTCCACAACCCGAGCGACCGCTGGCTGGAGGGCATCTACGTCTTCCCGCTGCCCGAGCGTTCCGCCGTCGACCGCCTGACCATGACCATCGGCGAGCGCCGCGTCGAGGGCCGCATCATGGAAAAGGCGGAGGCCGAGCGCGCCTACCGCGCGGCGGCCGACAACGGCCAGCGCGCCAGCCTGGTGAGCGGCGAGCGGCCCAACGTCTTCGTCACCGCGGTGGCCAACATCGGCCCCGGCGAAAGCATCACCGTGGAGATCGGCTTCCAGGACGCCGTCGCCTATGAAAACGGCACCTTCGCCCTGCGTTTCCCCATGGTGGTGGCGCCGCGCTACACCCCGGAACCCCAGCCCGACATCGCTGAGGCACCGGCACCACAGCCCGCCATCGATCCGGTGGCTGCGACCGGGACCTCCGGCGAGGACGGCGACCTCTTCGGCCCGGTGCACACCGACGGTGACAAGCACAACCTGCTGTCGCTCACCGTCGAGCTCGACGCCGGCCTGCCGCTGGCCTCGCTGCGCAGCCTCTACCATCCCGTGACCATCGAGACCGGCACCGGCAACCGCCAGACCGTGATCCTGCGTGACGGTGAGGTACCGGCCGACCGCGATTTCGTGCTGGAGTGGGCGCCGAAAGCATCCGACAGCCCGCAAGCCGCCGTCTTCGCCGAGCAGGTCGGCGCCAATGCCCACCTTCTGGTGATGATGGTGCCGCCGGCCCTGCAGGCCGGGTCACTGGCGACCCCGCTGCCGCGCGAGCTGGTCTTCGTCGTCGACACCTCCGGCTCGATGCACGGCGACTCGCTGGACCAGGCGAAGGCGGCAGTGATCGCCGCCCTGAAGCGGCTGCGGCCCGAGGACCGCTTCAACGTCATCCAGTTCAACAGCACGACCCACGCCCTCTTCCCGCAGCCGGTCGCCGCCACCGTCGCCAACGCAGCCAAGGCCTGGCACTACGTCAGCGCGCTCGAGGCCGAGGGCGGCACGGAGATGCGCCCCGCCCTGCAGCTGGCGCTTGGCGCCGCGCCCTCCGAGAGTCACCTGCAGCAGGTGGTCTTCCTCACCGACGGCGCGGTCGGCAACGAAGACGAGCTGTTGCGCGAGGTGGCCGGCCAGCTCGGCGCACAGCGTCTCTTCACCGTCGGCATCGGTTCGGCCCCCAACAGCTACTTCATGCGCAAGGCGGCCGAGATCGGCCGCGGCAGCTTCACCCACATCGGCGACCTCGGCGAGGTGAAGCCGCGCATGGACGCCCTGCTGGCGAAGCTGGAGCAGCCGGCGCTGACCGAAATCCGGGTCGGCTGGCCGCTCACCGCCGGCAAGCGCATCGAGCTCTATCCGACGCCGCTGCCCGACCTCTACGCCGGCGAGCCGGTCACCTTCGCGGCGCGCCTGGAAGGCGTCGACCTGAAGGAACTCGACGGTCAGCTGCTGATCATCGGCAACGCGGCCGACGGCCCCTGGCAACAGCGCCTGGCGCTGAGCGAGCTCACCGCGGCGCCGGGCGTCGCCGCGGTCTGGGCCCGCGCCAAGCTGGTGCAGATCGAGGACGGCCTCTACCGAAGCGGGCCGGAAACCGACCAGGCGGCGATCCGCGCCCAGGCCTTGGCCCTGGCCTTGGATCACGGACTGGTCACCCGTTACACCGCCCTGGTGGCGATCGACGACGCGGTGGCCCGGCCTCAGGGCGAGAACCTGCAGAGCGAGGAGATCGCCCGCGACCTGCCGGCCGGCTGGGATGCCGGGAAGGTCTTCGGCCACCCGGGCACAGCCGAGAGTCCGGCCCCCGCCTCTACCGAAATGCGCCAGTGGGCGCTGCCGGCGCCGCTGCTGCAGCGGGCCGCGGCGGCCGACGGCCAGGCCATCACCCTGCCGCAGACGGCAACGCCGGCTGAACGCATGGCGATCCTCGGCGGCGCCTACCTGCTGCTGGGCCTGCTGCTGGTCCTACTGGTGCTGCGCCGCCAGTGCCGGACAGGCCATAGTGGCTAGGACCTTAACCCTCAACCGGGCCCTTCTTGGCCTCGCCGCGCTGTCCCTGGCCCTCGGCCTGTGGCAGCTCGGCGGGGCCGCCGCCATCCACGGCAAGGCGTGGCTGGCCCAGCGCCTGCTCGAGCGCGCGTGGACCGAGACCCTGGCCGGAGCGGAGCAGGCGAAGCCCTGGCCCTGGGCCGATACCTGGCCGGTGGCGCGCCTCAAGGTGCCGGAACTCGGCGTCGATCTCTACGTGCTGGCGGGCGCCAGCGGCCGCAGCCTCGCCTTCGGCCCCGCCGTGGTGTCGGGCACTGCCGGCCTCGGCCATCGGATCCTCAGCGGCCACCGCGACACCCACTTCGCCTTCCTGCGCGAGTTGGCCGACGGCAGCCGCCTGCAGCTGCAGGACCGCAGCGGCGCCTGGCGCGACTACCTGGTGCGCGGCCATCAGGTGATCGACGTGCGCCACCCGGTGACGGCGCGCAGGGCCGAGACGGGCGAGCTGCTCACCCTGGTCACCTGCTATCCCTTCGATGCCGTCGATCCCGGCGGGCCGCTGCGCTACGCGGTGACGGCGGAGGCGGGGATGCCGCCGGCCGAAAGCCACCTGCCGCTCGGGGGAGCGGCCCTTTCCACAGACTTGTCCGGGGGGATCCAACCAGGAGAAGGTATCCCCAATGGCGCCTTGTAGCGTGAATGCTGTTTGATCCGGCGCTGATCACGCGCCACCAGCCCCTGGCCAAGGGCAGCGCCCTCAGGCGCTGCCTGAAGCGGCTGTTTCTGGCCGCCTTCGTCGCCGTCGGCATCGCCGCCGGCCTGCTGCTCTTTGCCCCGCTGCTGTAGCGTTCCTCGGACGCTCCTGACAGGCAGGTGACAGCAAGTCGGCGGCCGTCCGTCGCTGGCCCCTGGCATCCGGCGGAGGGAAATGCATATAAAGGGGCATGTCCGATCCGGTCCTCAGCCCCTTTCCGACCAAGCCCGTGGCGGTGCCCCCGAGCACGCCCTTCCGCATCTCCTCCGATTTCGTCCCGGCCGGCGACCAGCCGCAGGCCATCAAGGAGCTGACCGCCGGCCTTCTGGAGGGCGAGCGCGACCAGGTACTGCTGGGCGTCACAGGCTCCGGCAAGACCTTCACCGCGGCGCAGGTGATCGCCGAGTTGCAGCGGCCGGCGCTGGTGCTGGCGCCCAACAAGACCCTCGCCGCGCAGCTCTATGCCGAGATGAAGTCCTTCTTCCCCGACAACTCGGTGGAGTATTTCGTCTCCTACTACGACTATTACCAGCCGGAAGCCTACGTCCCGCGCAGCGATACCTACATCGAGAAGGAAAGCTCGATCAACGAGCAGATCGATCGCATGCGCCACGCCGCAACCCGCGCCCTCTTCGAGCGCCGCGACGTGGTGATCGTCGCCTCGGTGTCCTGCATCTACGGCATCGGTTCGCCGGAAACCTACGCCACCATGACGGTGGAGGTGAAGTCCGGGCAGGAGGTCAACCGCGCCACCCTTTTGAAGAAGCTGGTGGAGCTGCAGTACAAACGCAACGACGCGGCCTTCCAGCGCGGCACCTTCCGGGTGCGCGGCGACACTATCGACATCTTTCCGGCGCACTACGAGGACCGCGCCTGGCGCCTCACCCTGTTCGGCGACGAAGTGGAGTCGATCCATGAGTTCGACCCGCTGACCGGCGACAAATCCGATGCGCTGGACTCCATCAAGGTCTACGCCAACAGTCACTACGTGACGCCACGCCCGACGCTGCAGCAGGCGGTGAAGCTGATCAAGCAGGATCTCAAGGTTCAGCTCGACCTCTTCAATCAGCAGGGCAAGCTGCTGGAGGCGCAGCGCCTCGAGCAGCGGACCCTCTTCGATCTGGAGATGATCGATGCCACCGGCTCCTGCGCCGGCATCGAGAACTACTCGCGCTACCTCACCGGTCGCCAGCCGGGCGAACCGCCGCCGACCCTCTTCGAGTACCTGCCGGAGGATGCGCTGCTCTTCGTCGACGAGAGCCATGTCACCGTGGGACAGCTGAACGGCATGTACCGCGGCGACTACTCGCGTAAGTCGACGCTCTCCGAATTCGGCTTCCGCCTGCCGTCGTGCATAGACAACCGGCCGCTGAAGTTCGACGAGTGGGAGCAGATGCGCCCGCAGACGGTCTACGTCTCGGCGACGCCCGGTCCCTGGGAGCTGCGCCAGACCGGCGGCGTCTTCATCGAGCAGGTCATCCGCCCGACCGGCCTGATCGATCCGATCTGCATCATCCGCCCGACCGAAAGCCAGGTCGACGACCTCATCGCCGAGTGCCGCGACGTCGCCGCCAAGGGCTACCGCACCCTGGTTACTACGCTGACCAAGCGCATGGCCGAGGACCTCACCGAGTATCTTCATGAAGCCGGCCTGCGGGTGCGCTACATCCACTCCGACGTGGACACCCTGGAGCGCATCGAGATCATCCGCGACCTTCGTCTGGGCGTGTTCGACGTGCTGGTCGGCATCAACCTGCTGCGCGAGGGCCTCGACATTCCCGAGTGCGCCCTGGTCTGCATCCTCGATGCCGACAAGGAGGGCTTCCTGCGCTCGACGACGTCGCTGATCCAGACCATCGGTCGGGCGGCGCGCAACGTCGACGGCCGTGTGGTGCTCTATGCCGACAAGATGACCGACAGCTTGATGGCGGCGCTGGAGGAGACCAACCGCCGCCGTGAGAGACAGCAGGCCTTCAACGCCGCCAACGGCATCACGCCGGAATCCATCAAGCGGCGGATCGCCGACATCCTGGAGAGCGTCTACGAGAGCGACCACGTGACGGTGAAGACCGGCGACGCCGAGGCTATGCACCTGGTCGGCCACAATCTGCGCAGCTACATCGAAGACCTTGAGCGGCGCATGCGCGAAGCCGCCGCCGATCTGGAGTTCGAGGAGGCCGCGCGTCTGCGCGACGAGATCAAGCGCCTGCAGGACCAGGAGCTCGGCCTCGACAAGCCCGGCATGCCCACCGGAGAAGGAGGCTTCGCCGACCGCATCGCCCAGGCCGGCGCCGCCAGCAAGTCGCGCCGCGGCGGCAAAGGGCGCAGCAGAAGGCGCTAGGCCATGACCCTGGAAGCGGGCATCGCACGTCTCTTCGCCATGGACGAGGGCCTGATTCTCTGCGCGCTGGCCAAGCTGTGGTTCTGCGACCCCATGGTCTGGCTTTACGAGGACATGGCCGGCGCAGACCCCCGGCTGCGGGAGTGGGTTGCATGAACGAGATGACAGCGGCGAACGGCCGCCAGGGCGGCACCATCTATGTCGATGCCGACGCCTGCCCGGTCAAGCAGGAGATCTATAAGGTCGCCCAGCGCCACGGCTGGACCGTGCAGGTGGTCGCCAACGGCATCATCGCGCTGCCGGTGCATCCGCTGGTCAAGCGGGTGGTGGTTGGTGCCGGCTTCGACGCCGCCGACGACTGGATCGCCGAGCGGGCCGGGCCGGGCGACGTGGTGATCACCGCCGACATCCCGCTGGCCGCGCGCTGCGTGAAGGCCGGCGCCGCGGTGCTGGCGCACAACGGCAAGGGCTTTTCCGACCGCTCCATCGGCATGGCGCTGGCCAGCCGCAACCTGATGGCCGAGCTGCGCGAGGCCGGCCAGGTGACGGGCGGGCCGCGGCCTTTCTCCCAGCGCGACCGCTCGGACTTCCTCTCCGCCCTGCACGAGACCCTGGAGAAACTCAAACGCGCGCGTCCCTAACGGGGAAGTGAAGCCCCTGCCCCTTGCCGCCGCGCGCCGGGCGTTTCACATTGAGCAGCACAGGGGAGACCAGGAGGCTGCCATGGAACAAAAAGTGAAAAAGAGCCGCGAAGAACTGCTGCGCAGCCTCAGCCCCGAGGCTTACCACGTCACCCAGGAGGCCGGCACCGAGCGGGCCTTCAGCGGCCGCTACCATGCGACCAAGACGCCCGGCACCTATGACTGCGTGGTCTGCGGCACGCCGTTGTTCTCCTCCCAGACCAAGTTCGACTCCGGGACCGGCTGGCCCTCCTTCTACGCCCCGGTCAGCGAGCAGGCGGTCGCTACCAAGGAGGAGCGCAAGTTGTGGATGCGCCGCACCGAGGTGCTCTGCGCATCCTGTGATGCCCATCTCGGCCACGTCTTTCCGGACGGCCCCGAGCCGACCGGCCTGCGCTACTGCATGAACTCGGCGGCCCTGAAGCTGCGACCGGAAGGCGAGCCCGAAGGCTGAGCCTGCCACCGACCAATATTTCATTGAATAATCCGCTGCGGGTCGACATGTAAGGCCTGTCCCGGCCTCTGGCCCACCCGCCGCGGTGGGCAGCCGGTCCCTGTCCTGGGGCCCGCAGTCTGCCGCGATTCTCGTTGCAACCGTCCTGGTACCACATCCGGAAATGACAGCCCTCGCATTCCTGCAAGCCGGAGGTGGTCTGGTCCTGCTGTTCGTCGGTGGCGAAGTCCTGCTGCGGGGGGCCGTCGGCCTCTCGCTGCGCTTCGGGCTGTCGCCGCTGCTCATCGGCCTCACGGTGGTCGCCATGGCGACCTCCATGCCCGAACTGGTGGTGACCGTCACCGCCGGCCTGCGGGGGGCGACAGATATCGGCGTCGGCAACGTGGTCGGCTCCAACATCGCCAACATCCTGCTGATTCTCGGCATCGCCGCCCTGCTCTGCCCGATCGAGCGCGAGCCCAAGCGCATCCTGCGCGACACCCTGGCCATGGTGGCGGCCACTGCCGTCTTCATCCTGCTGGCCTGTTTCCAGCGCCTCAGCTTCCCGCACGGGGCCCTGATGGTCCTGCTGATGGTGGGCTACCTGGTGATGAGCTACATCGTCGAGCGCCGCGGCGACAACGACGTCGCCACCGGCCTGGAGGCGATCGAGGAGGCTGGCGCCGCGCCGAAGTCTGTCTGGCTGGCCGCCGTCCTCGTCGTCGGCGGCATCATCGCCCTGGCGGGCGGATCGGAGCTGCTGGTGCGCGGGGCCACCGTCATCGCGCGGGCCGCTGGGGTGTCGGAGACCGTGATCGGCCTCACCCTGGTCGCCGTCGGCACCTCCCTGCCGGAGCTGGCCACGGCCATTGTCGCCGCCTTTCGTGGCCACACCGAGGTGGCCCTCGGCAACGTGCTGGGCTCCAACATCTTCAATATCCTGCTGATCCTCGGCGTGCTCTTCATGATCACCCCGGTCGCCGTGGCATCTGAGATCCTGCGCTTCGACATTTGGGTGCTGGCCGGCGCCACCCTGCTGGCGCTGCCGGTCATGCTGCTCGGCAAGCGGGTCGGCCGGGCGCACGGTGCCGTCTTCGTGCTGCTCTATGTCGCCTACGTGTGGTTCCAGTTCGACCCGCACAAGCAGACGACGTTCACCGCCGGCCCCCCGGCCAACCACGTCACCGGCGCCCCCGCAGTTGAGACAACGGCCGCGCGGCTTTAGGATGCCTCTTCCCGATTCCCTCGAGTCGCCGCCTGCGCGGAGAATCCCCGATGCCCACCACCCAGCCCCGCCTCGCCGGCGACCGCGTGAAATCCAGCGTGCTCTCGCAGCGCATCCTGATTCGCGACCTGACGCTGTCCTGCAGCATCGGCGTCAGCGAGGAGGAGCGCGCCCGGCGCCAGCGCCTGCGCATCAATATCGAGCTCACGGTCGACTACCCGCCGCCGGCGCGCGACAACATCAACGAAGTGCTGGACTACGGCCGGCTCGCCAAGGCGGTGCGCAACCACTGCCTGACCACCACCTTCCGGCTGCTGGAAACCCTGGCCGATGAACTGTCCGACGTCTGCTTCGGCTTTGTCCCAGTCAGCGAGACCAAAGTGCGCATCGAGAAGCTCGACCGCTACGCCGACATCGGCGGCATCGGCGTCGAGGTTGCCCGCCGGCGGAGCGGCGATTGAGCCGGAGGAGTAGCGGCTAAGCCGTTGCGCAAACAGCCAATCCCTGCCCGGCCAAGACCGAGTTGTACACAGGGCCTAGGGCAGACCGAAAATCACGCCAGAGTCGATGACATTTTTGGGGCGCCGCTGTTAACTTTATTCTTGACTTGATTTTTCGTATTATAAATCAGTGATGTAAAATAAATTGCCTAAAATGTAGGCGGCTTAACAAAAGTGTAGAATTCCCTAAGAAGGGGCTCAGGCGAGGGCGGAATAACCACAGATTTATCCACAGGATTGGTGGATAGAATCGGGCGGCTTGCCGGTAGCGGCCCGGACGCGCCCTCGGGCTGAGCCGGCAATCCCCCGGATCAGTTGACCACGCCGGCCACGGTTGCTTTGTTTCCGACAACGCGGCCGGCGTCGTCGGGCGCCCCAAAAGATCCCCTTTCGCGACACCCCGGTTCAAGCGATGACCAGAGCCCCTAAGCGTCCCCGGAACGACCCCTCGGCAGGCGGCAAGCGCTCGGCCATGGGGTTGGAGGAGGATCCGGCGGAGCCCTATCTGCCCGCCGCCGGAGGCGAGGCGGAGGACCCGGACCTCTCGGGTTTGGGCGAGAGCGTCGCCCGCGGCGTCGCCGTGATTGGCGACACCGTGAAGACCCTGTCGCCCAGTCCCGGCGTCTATCGCATGCTGAATCGTAAGGGCGATGCCCTCTACGTCGGCAAGGCGCGCAACCTGAAACGTCGGGTCACCAACTACACCCAGGTCGGCAAGCTGCCGCGCCGCCTGCTGCGCATGGTGGCGGAGACCGTGGCCATGGAGGTGGTGGAGACCCACACCGAGGTCGAGGCGCTGCTGCTGGAGAGCAACCTCATCAAGCGCCTCATGCCGCGCTACAACGTGCTGCTGCGCGACGACAAGTCCTTTCCCTACATCCTGCTGACCGCCGACCACGCCATCCCGCAGATCACCAAGCACCGCGGCGCCCATACCCGCGAGGGCGACTACTTCGGGCCCTTCGCCTCGGCCGGTGCGGTAAACCGCACCATCACCGCGTTGGAGCGCGCCTTCCTGCTGCGCTCCTGCAGCGACGCGGTCTTCTCGACCCGCACCCGCCCCTGCCTGATGTACCAGATCAAGCGCTGCTCGGCGCCCTGCGTCGAGCGCATCGCGGCGCCCGACTACCGTGACCTGGTGACCCAGGCGCGCCGGTTTCTCACCGGGCGTTCGCAGGAGGTGCAGCAGCAGTTGGGCACGCGCATGGAGGAAGCGGCCGGACGCCTCGACTTCGAAACCGCCGCGGTATACCGCGACCGTATCCGGGCCCTTGCCCAGATACAGGCCCACCAGGACATCAACATCGAGGGCGTCGACAACGCCGATGTCATCGCTGCCGAGGAGCAGGGCGGCCAGATCTGCATCCAGGTGTTCTTCTTTCGCGCCGGGCGCAACTACGGCAACCGTGCCTACTTCCCGAGCCACGACAAGACCCAGGGAGTTGCGGAGGTGCTCGGCGCCTTCGTTGCCCAGTTCTACGAGAACAAGCCGGTGCCCCGCCTGATCCTGCTGAGCCACGCCCTGGAGGAGCAGGACCTCATCGCCGAGGCGCTGTCGGTGAAGGCCGAGCACAAGGTGGACCTCAGCCGCCCGCAGCGCGGCGCCAAGCGCAAGCTGATCGACAACGCCTTGCACAACGCCCGCGAGGCGCTGGCCCGACGCCTCGCCGAAAGCAGCAGCCAGCGCAAGCTGCTGGAGCAAGTGGCCGAGATCTTCGGCCTGGAGGCCACGCCCGAGCGTATCGAGATCTACGACAACAGCCACATCCAGGGCAGCGAGCCCTACGGCTGCATGGTGGTCGCCGGACCCGAGGGCTTCCGGAAGAACGCCTACCGCAAGTTCAAGATCAGGGACCCGAAAACCGTCGCCGGCGACGACTACGCCATGATGCGCGAGATGCTGACCCGGCGCTTCCAGCGCGCCCTCAAGGAGGACCCGGAGCGCGGCGGCGGCCAGTGGCCCGACCTGGTGCTGCTCGACGGCGGCCAGGGCCAGCTGACGGTCGGCCTGGAGGTCTTGGCCGACCTCGGCCTCGGCGACCTGCCGATCGCCGCGATCGCCAAGGGGCCTGACCGCGATGCCGGGCGCGAGCGCATCTTCCTGCCGGGCCGGCCTTCCTTCATGCTGCAGCCGCGCGACCCGGCGCTCTACTTCCTGCAGCGCCTGCGCGACGAGGCGCACCGCTTCGCTATCGGCACCCACCGGGCCGGGCGGAGCAAGGCGCGGCTGCGGTCGGCCCTCGACGAGGTTCCCGGCATCGGCGCAAGGCGCAAGAAGGCCCTGCTGCTGCACTTCGGTGCCGCCCGGGCCGTGGCCCGGGCGGGCCTCACCGACCTGGAGGCCGTGGAGGGCATTTCCAAGACCGTCGCCCGCAAGATCTACGATCACTTTCATCGGGATGGCTAGAAGTCCAGCCGGCTCAATCACCCGGCGATTTCCCCGTCTTTGCGGCCGCCCTGCCCCCTGGGTCGGCAGCGGCGGCTATGCTACAACGGCACAGAGACGAAGCGTCCGCGGCACCGGCCGCGGGCCAGCCTTCAGGAGGAAGAACCGGCGCTCATGCTGACCAGCCTGCCGAATATCCTGACCTTGTCGCGCATTGCCGCGATCCCGCTGCTGCTGGCGCTGATTTATGTGGATACGCCGCTGTTCCGCTGGCTGGCCCTGGCGGGCTATACCCTGGCCTGCGTCACCGACTATTTCGACGGCTATCTCGCCCGCCACATGAAGCAGATCTCGCCGCTCGGCCGCTTCCTCGATCCCATCGCCGATAAGCTGCTGGTCGCCTCGCTGATCGTCATGCTGGTCGCCACGCAGCAGATCGCCGGCCTGGAGATGATCCCGGCCATCGTCATCCTGGGACGCGAGATCCTGGTCTCCGGCCTGCGCGAATACCTCGCCGAGAGCAAGGTCTCGGTGCCGGTCACCAAGCTGGCCAAGTGGAAGACCGTCATTCAGATGGTGGCGCTCGGTTTTCTCATCGTCGGCGACACCCGGCTGGTGCCGATCCCGGTGCATACTATCGGCGAGGTCGGCCTGTGGATCGCCGGGGCCCTGACTGCCGTCACCGGCTACGACTACATGTCGCGCGGCCTGAAGCATATGGTCGGCCAGGAGGGCGGCGGCCAATGAGCGGCCAGGACACCACAGCAGGCATGAAGGTGATCGGCCTGGCCGGCTGGAGCGGCAGCGGCAAGACCACTCTTATTGTCCAATTGCTTCCCGCGCTGGTGCGCCGCGGCCTGAAGGTTTCCACTATGAAGCACGCCCACCACGCCTTCGACGTCGACAAGCCGGGCAAGGACTCTTATGAGCACCGCGCCGCCGGCGCGACGGAAGTCATGATCGGGTCGGGCAAGCGCTGGGCGCTGATGCACGAGCTGCGCGACGAGGCCGAGCCGGACAGCCACGACCTGATGCAGAAGATGTCGCCGGTCGACCTGCTGATCATCGAAGGCTGGAAGGCCAAGGGCCACGAGAAGATCGAAATCCATCGCCCCGGCCACGGCAAGCCGCTGATCCAGCCCGACGATCCAAAGATCGTTGCCGTCGCCTCGGACGTCGACTTGCCGGGCCTGCCGGTACCCCGCCTCGACCTCAACGACGTCGAGGGCATCGCCGATTTCATCGTCGCCCGCTGCGGCCTCGCCGCAAGAGTGCACGCGGCAGAGTAGCGCCATGGCACAGCTGAGCGACGACTGCTTCGCCCACGGCGGACGCCTCATGCGAGTCGACGAGGCGCGCGAGCTGCTCTCGAAGGCGATCACGCCGGTGACCGGCACCGAGCCGGTCGCCCTGCACGCGGCGCTCGGCCGCATCCTGGCAGAGGACATCGTCTCGCCGGTCGACGTCCCACCGGCGCCCAACTCCGCCGTCGACGGCTTTGCCGTCTTCCACGCCGACCTCGATCCCTACGAAGAAACGCGCCTGCCGGTCGTCGGCAGGGTGACCGCGGGCCAGCAGGATCTGCCGGCCGCCCGACCCGGGGCGGCGATCCGTATCTTCACCGGCGCGCGCCTGCCGGACGGTCCCGACACCGTGATGATGCAGGAGGACTGCATTGCCGAAGGCGACGCGGGGGACGAACACGTCATCATCAAGCCGGGCATCAGGAAAGGCGCCAACGCGCGCGAGGCCGGCGAGGACGTCGCCAAGGGCAGCGTCGTCCTGCAGCGCGGCCAGCGCCTGCGTCCACAGGACGTCGGCCAGGCCGCGGCGGTCGGCCGCCGCGAGGTCGTGGTCTCGACCCGGCTCAAGGTTGGCCTGTTCTCCACCGGCGACGAACTGCGCGAGCCGGGCCAGCCGCTCGAGGCCGGCGCCATCTACGATTCCAACCGCTACACCATCCACGCCCTCCTCATCGGCCTCGGCTGCCAGGTCAACGACCTCGGCATCCTGCCGGACCGCCCCGACGTGGTGCGCTCGGCACTCGACGAGGCGAAAGCCGACCATGACCTGCTGGTCACCTCCGGCGGCGTCTCGGTCGGCGAAGAGGACCACATAAAAGCCGCCGTCGAAGCCCTCGGCAAGCTGCACCTCTGGCGCCTGGCGGTGAAGCCCGGCCGGCCCATCGCCCTCGGCCAGGTCGGGCGCATCCCCTTCGTCGGCCTGCCGGGCAACCCGGTCGCCGTGGTGGTCACCTTCCTCACCATCGTGCGGCCCTTGATACTGCGCATGATGGGCGGCCGCGACGCGCCGCCGCATGTCTTTCGCGTACGCGCCGGCTTCGACCACAAGAAGAAAAAGGACCGCCGCGAATGGCTGCGCGCCCATCTGGTCGAGGATCCCACGGGCGCCCTAACGGCGCAGAAGTTCCCGCGCGAGGGTGCCGGCATTCTCTCCTCCCTGGTCGCGGCCGACGGCCTCGTCGAGCTGCCCGAGGACTTGACCCGGCTGGAGGCCGGCGCGATGGTGGACTTCCTGCCCTTCAGCGAAGTGACACAATAACAAAGCCTTAGGAAGCAAGACCTCGTGAAGCTGCTGTATTTTGCCTGGCTCAAGACCAAAACCGGCCTTGCCGAGGAAAACGTGACCCCGCCGGCGGGCGTCGCCACGGTGGGCCAGCTCCTGTCCTGGCTGGAAGGCCGCGGGCCCAACTTCGCCGACGCGCTCTCCGACCGCGGTGCCATCCGCGTGGCGGTGAACCAGGCCTACGCCAAGCCGGGCGACCCCATCGGCCCCGACGACGAGGTCGCCCTCTTCCCGCCGGTGACCGGAGGCTGAACGCCATGATCCGCGTGCAGCAGGAAGACTTCGACGTCGGCAAGGAACTCGCCAAGCTCACCGAGGGCAATCAGGCCATCGGCGGCGTCGCCGTCTTCGTCGGCCTGGTGCGCGACATGGCGGGCGGCAGCGGGATCAGCGCCATGACGCTGGAGCACTACCCGGCGATGACCGAGAAGATGCTTTCCGAGATCGAAGAGGAGGCGAAGCAGCGCTGGCCGTTGGAAGCGAGCTTGGTCATCCACCGCTACGGCCGCCTCGAGCCCGGCGACCAGATCGTGATGGTCGCCGCCGCCTCGGCCCACCGCCAGGCCGCCTTTGAGGCCTGCGAATTCCTCATGGACTGGCTGAAGACCAAGGCCCCCTTCTGGAAGCTGGAAGAGACCGACCAGGGCGCCCAGTGGGTCGACGCCCGCGACAGCGACGATGCCGCCGCCGCCCGCTGGGTCAAACGCGGTCCAGACGCGGCCGAGTAGCGCTGCCGATCACGCCCGCCGCGTCACAGCCGGCAGCACCGCCATCCCCGCCGCAACAGCCAATCCCGCGGCCGCGACCATTGCCACCGCCGTGAAGCCGGCCCCGGCATAGACCAGGCCGAGGCCGGCGCCAGCGAGGAAGTGCGCGAGGTAGGTGACGGCGCTGTAGAGCCCGAGCACGGCACCGCGCACGGCCGCCTCGCCGCTCGACAGCAGCGAGACGAGGACGTTGAGGCCGAAGTGGTTCACGATGCCCCAGGGCAGCGCCAGCGCCACCACCGCCCACGGCGAGAGTCCCGCCGCCAGGGGCAGCAGCAGCATGATGCCCGCCAGGATGAGAAAGGCAGGCGCGGCGACCCGCCAGGGTCCGAGACGATCGAGCAGGCCGTCGCCGAACACCGCCAGGCCGAAGCCGAGGCCGTAGCTGAGCGAGATCCAGCCGCCGAGCGAGGGGCCGAGGTCATCGGTTGCGCGCAGGTGATCGGTGAGAAAGGTGTAGCAACCGTAGAAGGCCAGCATGTAAGCCAGCGTCATGATCAGTAGCCGCAGCACCTCCGGCTGCGCCAGGGCAACGCGGTAGGGCACGAGTCGCGCGCCCTCGGGGACCTTGGCCGCCGGGAGGGTCAGGACCGACAGCGCCGCCAGGGCGGCGACCCCGGCGATCACCGCATAGGCGCCGCGCCAGCCGAACTGCTCGGCCAGCAGGGCGGCCGCCGGCACGCCCAGCACCATGGCGACGGACCAGCCGACGATGACCCGGCCGATGGCGCGCGAGCGCAAAGCCTGCGGCGCCAGGTCGCCGGCCAGCGCATAGGTGGTCGGCAGGATGACGCCAGCCGCCAGGCCGCAGGCCGCCATGGCGGCCCCCAGCATCACCCCGTCACGCGCCAGGGCGCAGCCGGCGAGCGCCAGGCCGAGCGCGACCAGGGCGAGCACCAGGACGCGCCGCCGCGGCCAGCCGTCGAGCCTGGGCGCGCTGATCAGTGCCGCCAGCGCCACGCCCGCCCCGTAGAGGCCGACGGCGCGGCCGATCACCGCCGGCCCGACCGCCAGGTCGCGCGCCATGTCGGTCAGGAGCGGCGCCACCATGAGCGACTGCAGACCCACCGTGGCGATGGCCAGCGTCAGGCTGAGAAGCTGGCGGCTGAGCGCCGGCGTGAAGCGGAGAGGAACGGCGGTGCCGGAGGCTTCGGACATTCGGCTTCTCCTGGAACGAGGGGACGACGAAGTCATTCTTTTGCCGAATTTCATTCTGAACAATCCGCAAATTACCCGCTTCAGAAATTACGAATACCGTTCAGAGCCGAACCTGGTAAGCTCGGCGCATGGACCCGACGGACCGAAAGCTGTTAGGCCTCTTGGCCGAGGACGCCACCCTCTCCTACAAGGAGATGGGCGAGCGCCTGCACCTCTCGGCGCCGGCCGTGCACGAGCGGGTGAAGAAGCTGAAGAAATCCGGCGCCATCCGCGCCACCGTGGCGCGCCTCGACGGCGAGGCGGTCGGCCGGCCGCTCTCGGCCTTCATTCATATCGACACCGAGGGCTGGGGCAAGACGCCGGAGCTGATGGCCGTGGCCGACGACTCCCGCGTCGAGGAAATCCACGCCGTCGCCGGCGACACCTGCATGGTGCTGAAGGTGCGCTGCGAAAGCACCCGCGCGCTGGAAGACATCCTCCACCGCCTCTACGCCATCAAGGGCGTGATCAGAACCCAGTCCTACATCGTACTGAACACCTACCTGGAGCGCGGGCCGGGGGTCTAGCTGGGTGCCTGCCCTTCAGCCATGGACAGCGCCTCGCCGCGTTCTCCTCGTCTTCCGGCAGCACCAGCAGGAAGCCGGCTTCTGAAGTCAGCGGCTCATGCCTCACCCGCCTCATACTTGATCGCCATCACCTCGAGCTCCTGGTCGCCGGCGGGACGCTTCCAGACGATGGTGTCGCCGACTTCGGCGCCGTCCAGGGCGCGGGCCAGGGGCGAGACGTAGGAGACCTTGCCGTTCTGCGGGTCGGCCTCGTCCTCGCCGACGATGGCATAATCGCGCTGCTTGCCCTCCTCGTCGGCCACGGTCACCACGGCGCCGAAGGCGACCTTGCCGCGCGGCTGCTTGGCGAGATCGATCGGGATGGCCGTGCGCAGGCGTTCCTCCCAATAGCGCAGTTCCTGCTCCACACGCGGAAGATGCGACTGGGCGGAAAGCTCGCCTTCATGCCCCTTCAGGCGCGCGCGCTCGGCCTCGTACTCCTTCGCCTTCTCGCGCAGCATCTGCAGGCCCGCCGCCGTCACGAAGTTCGGGTGCTCGCTCATCGGCAGATCGACCTGCGCCTCGGGCATGCCGGCGTCGTCTTCTTTCACGAAGGCGCGGGACATTTCAATCTCCTTCAAGTTCCAAAAAAAACCGGGCGGCGCTACCCTTTGCGCCGCCCGGTCATTGTCGAACCGATGTAAGGGCGGCGCTAGGCAGCGCTGGCAGCGGCGTGCTTGCGCACCAGAGTGTCGTAGTCGTTCATCAGGTTGCGGGTGATCTCACCGGCCGCGAACCTGAATTCGTCGATCTCGGCCACCGGCGTCACCTCCACGGCGGTCCCCGTCAAGAAAACCTCCTGGGTCTTTGCAAGCTCCTTCGGCTTGATCGCCCGCTCTATCACCTCATAGCCGCGCCGCTTGGCGAGCTCGATGACGGTGCGTCGGGTAATGCCGTCGAGGAAGCAGTCCGGCGTCGGCGTGTGGATCTTGCCGTCCTGTACCAGGAACACGTTGGCACCGGTTGCCTCCGCAATCAAGCCACGATAGTCGAGCATGAGGGCATCATTGTAGCCCTTGGCCTCGGCCGCGTGCTTGGAAAGCGTGCAGATCATATAGAGGCCGGCCGCCTTGGAGCGGCAGGGTGCGGTTTCCGGCGAGGGCCGCTTCCAGTCGGCCATGGTCATGCGGATGCCCTTCAGGCGGGCCTCCGGCGCGAAATAGGCCGGCCACTGCCAGGCGGCCACGGCCACGTGAATCTTGGTCTGCTGGGCCGAAACCGCCATCATCTCGCTGCCGCGCCAGGCGACCGGGCGGATGTAGCCGTCGACGATGCCATTGGCCTCCAGCACCGCCACAGCGGCCGCGTCGATCTCCTGGCGGCTGTAAGGCAGGTTGAAGCCGAGCAGCTTGCCCGAGGCAAGCAGCCGGTCGTGATGTTCCTCGATCTTGAAGATGCGCCCGGCATAGGAGCGCTCGCCCTCGAAGACGCAGGAGCCGTAGTGCAGCCCGTGGCTGAGCACGTGCAGCTTGGCGTCGCGCCAGGGCATCAGTTCGCCGTCGTACCAGATGACGCCGTCACGGTCGTCGAAAGGGAGTATGGACATTGCTCGTTTCGTCCCTAAAAACCTTGCTGAGAGGATTGTTGATCGTTGCGCGGGGCCGGCCCGCCCCCGTAAGACTTCCCGCCGGCAGGAGATGCTGACCCCTTCCCCAGAGCCGCGCCGGAAATCTAGGGAAGATCAGTCAGTAAGGCTAACCGATCAGAGATTTTCTTCGGTAAATAGTTCCGATTTGATACTTTCGATCAAATATTGCTATCGATATGTAACAAGATTAGGTAGATATGTCAATATGGCTGACGTAAAAGGCGGTCCGAATCCCCTCTTCCTGCGCGAGGAGGAGCTGCGCCAGGCGATGGAACTGCTGTTCTTCGCCTACCGCGACTTCACCGGCGAGCCGGACCAGATCCTTGCCGACTACGGTTTTGGGCGTGCCCACCACCGGGTCATCTACTTCGTCGGCCGCAATCCCGGCATCACAGTGTCGGAGTTGCTGGCCATCCTGCGCATCACCAAGCAGTCGCTCTCCCGGGTCCTGAGCCAGCTGGTGGCGGATGGCTTCATCACCCAGCGCCCCGGCCTGCGCGACCGCCGTCAGCGCCTCCTGGACCTCACCGACAAGGGCCGCGAACTGGAGAACAAGCTGACCGAGCAGCAGCGCGTGCGCATCGCGCGGGCCTATCGCAGCGCCGGTGCCGAGGCGGTGGAGGGCTTTCGCACCGTGCTCATCAACATCATCGACGCGGCCGATCGCGGCCGCTTCGACCGCCCTGAGCTGGCCGGCCGGCCCGCCGCCGCGAAGACACCTCCGACAAAGACCGCAGGCCGGCGCTAGTTTGCCTCATTGCTGGTGAGTCCTGCCGCTAGCGGGCCACTGCGGGCGGCCCTATACTCCCGGCCATGAGCGAGCAAGCCAGCGAACAGGCCCCGGCCGAGCAGCCGCACATCCTGGTCGTCGACGACGACACGCGCCTGCGCGGCCTGCTACAGCGCTATCTGAGCGACCAGGGCTTTCGCGTCACCACGGCGGTCGATGCCGCCGATGCGCGCGCCAAGCTGGCGGCGCTGGCCTTCGACCTGCTGGTGCTCGACATCATGATGCCCGGCGAGACCGGCCTTCAGCTGACCGAGACGCTGCGCCACGACAACGCGGTGCCGATCCTGCTGCTGACCGCCATGAACGAAACGGAGAACCGCATCGCCGGCTTCGAATGCGGCGCCGACGACTACCTGCCGAAGCCCTTCGAGCCGCGCGAGCTGGTCTTGCGCATCAACGCCATCCTGCGCCGCGTGCCACCGCCGGCGGCACCGCCGCCGAGCAAGATCACCTTCGGCGAGTTCTGCTTCGACCTGGAGCGCGAGGAGCTGACCCGCGCCGGCAGCTTCGTGCGGCTGACCACCGCCGAGGCCTCCTTGCTGAAAGCGCTGGCCCGGCGCGCCGGCGAGCCGATCACCCGCGACGCCCTGGGCGAGGAAAGCATGATCAGCGGCAACACCCGCACCATCGACGTGCAGGTGACACGCCTGCGTCGCAAGATCGAGCCCGATCCGAAGTTCCCGCGCTACCTGCAGACCGTGCGTGGCACCGGTTACGTGCTGATGCCCGACTGATGCTTCGCCGAGTGATCTGCCGCCGCGCCGCCTTCCGTTTTCCCGGCCGATGACCTCTTCGCCGCCAGACCCGCTCTATCCGCACGGCACGCCCGGCCCGGTCCGGCGCTTCCTGCCGCGCTCGCTGCTCGGCCGCGCCGTCCTGATCATCATCACGCCGCTCATCCTGCTGCAGGTGATCTCCACCTGGGTGTTCTACGATCGTCACTACGACACCATTACAAAGCGGCTGGCCCAGGGCCTTGCCGGCGATGTCGCAGCGGTGATCGCCCTCTTGGAGCAGGACCCCGGCTTGCAGCATCGGCGCGAGGTCTTTCAGCTGGCACGCTCGACGATGCAGCTCCAACTCAGCCTGACGGAGGCCGTCGAGCTGCCGATGCTGGCGCGCCCCGGCAGCGTCCGCAGCGTGGTCGAGGCGCGGTTGGAGGACGCGCTGCGCGAACGCCTGGGCCGGCGCTTCGCGATCGACACGCGCTCGATCCGCGAGCGCGTCGAGATTCTGGTACAACTTCCGCAAGGCGTGCTGCGCGTGCTGGTCACCAGCGAAAGGCTCTTCTCCTCCACCACCTACATCTTCATCTCCTGGACCATCGGCAGCTCGATCCTGCTGTTCGGCATCGCTGTCGTCTTCATGCGCAATCAGGTGAAACCGATCCGTCGCCTGGCGCACGCCGCCGACAGCTTCGGCAAGGGCCGGGAGGTGCGCGACTTCAAGCCGGAAGGTGCGACGGAAGTCCGCCAGGCCGCCGTCGCCTTCATCAGCATGCGCGACCGCATCAAGCGGCAGATCCAGCAACGCACCGAGATGCTGGCGGGCGTCAGCCATGACCTGCGCACGCCGCTCACCCGCATGAAGCTGCAATTGGAAATGCTGCAGGAGGTCCCCGACGCAAAATACCTGCAGGCCGATGTCTCGGAGATGGAGCACATGGTGGAGGGGTACCTTGCCTTTGCCCGCGGCGAAGGCCAGGAGACACCGGCGCCGACCGACCTCGGTCGCCTGCTGCGCGATGTGGTGACGCAGTTGACCCGCGATGGTCGCGCGCTCGACCTGCACGTCGAGCAGGACCTCACCCTGCCGCTGCGCCGCGAAGGCATGCGCCGCTGCCTGACCAACCTGATCGCCAATGCCCAGCGCCACGGCCAGCATGTCGCCGTCAGGGCCGGTCGCCGCAAGAGCTTGGTCGAAGTGACGATCGACGACGATGGCCCGGGCATTCCGCCGGAGAGCTACGAGGACGTCTTCAAGCCCTTCTTCCGGCTCGAGCAGTCGCGCAATCCGGCTACCGGCGGCATCGGCCTCGGCCTGACCATCGCGCGCGATGTGGCGCGCAGCCACGGCGGCGACGTAGCCTTGGAAGCAGCGCCCGGCGGCGGCCTGAGGGCGCGCATCTGGCTACCGGTTTGATCCGGACCGAAGTCCGCCGGCTTCCCGGCACGGTTGTGCTCACCTTTCCTGGCGATTTGACCTGTTTATACGGCGTTAACTCCTGCCGGCCTAACCTAGTCCGGCCGCCACTTAAGCAAAAAATATCGTACTGTAAGGTTTGGAGAAGGCCATGGCCGTTACGCGTGGATTGATTTCGGAAGAGGAACTCGATTCCCAGGTGGAGAGCGAGGTCATCGACGAGGCCCGAGATCTCGTCAGCAACCTCGAGCTGCGCGTCCAGCAGGTCAAGAACGGCATCCTCAACCCGAAAGAGGCCGCCAAGATCCTGTCCCAGGAATCGGCCAACCTGCGCATGAAGGCCCGTGCGGTGAACCTGGTCGGCTTCGGTCCCCTGACCCACCGCCTGGATGAATACCTCAACGAGATCGATGCCGTCGGAGCCCAGCATGCCGACGACCTGATCGCCTTCGCCGACCGTATCAGCGCGGTGCTGGACGGCGAAAAGGTGGACCTCGACAAGGTCGCCGCCGTGCTGCGCGAGCTGCCGCAGCAGAAGACCTTCAACGTCGAAGACGTCACCATCATGGACAAGGACGTGACGCTGGTCCTGCCGCAGCGATCCGCCGCCAGGGTCGTCGGCCGTGAGCTGGCGGCCTGCGGCTACCGCGTCTCCGCCGTCCTGAATCCCATCGAGGCGCTGGAGCTCATCCTCGAGACCAAGCCGGATCTGGTGATCACCGCGCAGGTCATGCCGCGCATGAGCGGCGTCGACCTGGCCTGTGCCCTGGCCTCCATGCCCGCCACAAAGTCGATTCCGGTGGCCCTGCTGACCAGCCTGGATCCCGACCATGCGGAGCTCAAGGCCCTGCCGATGAACGTCGGGCTGATCCGCCGCGGCAGCCAGTTCGGCGACGACCTCGCCGATGTCCTGCAGCGCTTCAACATCACCTAGCAGTCAAGCTAGTAGAGTGCAGTCGAGCTAGTAGAGCCGGCCGCCGTTGGGCACCGGCAGGTCCGGCGTGACCAGCACCACCTCGCCCGCCTCGTCGGGAAAGCCGAGCACCAGAATTTCCGACATGAACTTGCCGATCTGGCGCGGCGGGAAATTCACCACCGCGGCGACCTGCTTGCCGACCAGGCGGCCAGGGTCGTAGTGCAGGGTGATCTGCGCCGAGGTCTTCTTCACGCCGATCGCCGCGCCCAGGTCGACCCACAGCTTCAGCGCCGGTCGCCGCGCCTCGGGAAAGGGCTGAGCATCGACGATGGTGCCGACCCGCACGTCGACCCGCGCGAAGTCTTCGTAAGTGATTTCCGGGGAAGTCCCCTGGTCAGCTGTCATTCCTGCCGCGTCCCCTGCTGATGCCGTCGCCGGCCGGTAAACCGCCGCGAAGCTATCATCTGCCCGAAGAGACCGGCAAGAAGGCGGCAGACACGGATTTTTCACAACGCGGCGACCGATGCTCCTTGGACTGAGGAAGGCTGCGGCTGACGATCCATGGGTGCCGCTGCCGGAGCGACGGTGAAACGCCGGGCGCATTCTCTTGCAGAACAAATCTTGCCTTGTCGTAAAAACGACAGGGTGTCGCTTTTTGACAAATTCTACCCTTTCCGCTAGGATTCGGCTTCCTGTTCACAGCCGGCGCGGCAAGGCGCCTGGAGGTTCTCATTTCCGTTTCCCGCGCAGAACTCGACTTTGTGGTGCCCGCCCGGGCGCCGCGCACCCACAATCCGGCGCGCCGCAAGAAGCTGGTCGACCGCCGCATGGAAGACCTGCGCCGCATCTTCCTGACCGGCCTCGATCACCAGATCGGCCTGGCGCACGATCCGGACTACACCTACCCGAGCCACGAGTACGTCGAAGAGAACGGCGAGACCGTCAAGCGGATGACCTACCGGCACCCCGAGCCCTGGTGGTTCGAGGAGGACGGCGACCTCTTCCTGCGGCTCAATTTCGGGGAACGCCGCATGCTGATCCCCGGCAAGAACCCGGTGATCCGGATCGGCAAGCGGAGCAACCTGCTGCCCACGCTGGAGGTTCTCCACATCCTGGTCGACGACCGGCAGATGGACGACGTCATCGAGAAGATGGTGGTGGTCAGCCGCTAGGCGGCCCAGACGCTTAGGGCTGCTGGTCACGGTCGAGGGCGCCCACGTCGAGCACCGGTGCCGCGTCCAGGGCCTCCGCATCGAGCATGGCGACGACCCGCTCCAGGGCGGCGACCAGCATGGCCTGTTCCCAGGAATCCAGATTCTCGAATCGCTCCTTGAAAATTCCCTGCAGACCGTCCGGCGCCGCCGCGAGCTTCTCACGGCCCTCCTCGGTGAGCGACAGCCAGACCTGGCGGCGGTCGCTGTCGCCGCGCTGGCGGCTCACCAGATTGCGCGCCTCCAGCTTGTGCAGCAGGCTGGTGGTGGTCGCCTGGGTGATGCCCATGTGGGCGGCGATCTGGCCCGCCGTGGTCTCGCCGTGCTGGTCGAGCACTTGCAGCAGCAGGAGTTGGGAGGCCGTCAGCCCCGTCGAGCGGGCCAGCTTGCGGCCATAGTTCTCCGTCGCGCGCAGGATCTGGCGCATGGCTGAGAGGGCCTGCTGTGAGCGCCGCTGCATGGAGCTTCTGTCGCCTTCCGTGACTGCTTCGAGAATCGAACCTTTCTTGCCTGGATTCTAAGGCCCTGCCCCAGGCCGGCCAATAAGGCATTTAGTTCTGCTAACGAAATATCTTTTCTCCATACTTCATCTTCACTTCGATCTGTGAGTCTTGTTAGATTTCAGGAACTTTGCCATCTCGCGCGCATTTCCGAACAATATTCCTGAATTCTTATCCGGCGGCGCCGGATCGGCCCTGCCTTTACGGTTGACAATTTAGTTTGATATACAAATTATCTGGCCAATTCCGCCGCCTGGAGAAGACCACAATGCAACTCGACCAAGCCGTTCATGCCCCCCGCAGCCAGAAAAGCCGGGCGGTCACCTACCGCCGGCCGCGCAAAGCCGACGGGGCGCGGATCTGGGCGCTCATCAAGAGCATCGAGGCGCTCGACGACAATTCCATGTACTGCAACCTTCTGCAGTGTTCGCATTTTGCCGGCACCTGTGCCCTGGCGGAGGCCGACGGCAAGCCGATCGGCTGGGTCTCCGGCTACCTGCCGCCGGAGAAGCCGGACACGCTGTTCGTCTGGCAGGTCGCCGTTCACCCCGACGCGCGCGGTCGCGGCGTCGCTAAGCAACTTGTCCGCGAGCTGCTGAAGCGCAAGGCCTGCGCGCCGGTCCATTACATTCACAGCACCATCACCCGCGACAACGCGGCATCCTGGGCGCTGTTCCGCGCCATCGCCGACGATCTCGGCGCGCCGATCGCCGACGACGCGCACTTCGAGCGCGAGGCCCATTTCGGCGGCCGGCACGACACCGAGCATCTGGTGGAAATCGGCCCCTTCGATCGCGTCGCCCGCCGCCCATTCCCCCCGTCACAGCATTTGAGGCCCTTCATGTCCGCAGCCATCGAGACCTTCACCCGCAGAGAATCGGAAGTCCGCAGCTACTGCCGCAGCTTCCCGATCGTCTTCGAGCGCGCCCAGGGCGCCGAGTTGATTGCCGCGGACGGCCGCCGCTACATCGACTTCCTGGCGGGCTGCTCGACGCTGAACTACGGACATAACGATCCGGACATGAAGCTGGCGCTGGTCGATTATATTCTGCGCGATGGCGTCACCCATGGCCTCGACATGTATACCGAGGCCAAAGGCGCATTCATCGGCGCCTTCGAGAAGATCATCCTTGAGCCGCGCGGCATGGACTACCGCCTGCAGTTCACCGGCCCGACCGGCGCCAATGCCGTCGAGGCGGCCCTCAAGCTGGCCCGCAAGGTGACCGGGCGCCGCCAGGTGGTCGCCTTCACCAACGGCTTCCACGGTGTCACCCTGGGGGCGCTGGCCTGCACCGGCAACGGCTACCACCGCGGCGGCGCCGGCCTGCCGCTCGAGGGAGTCACCCGGATGCCCTACGACGGCTACCTCGCCGACGGCACCACGGGCCTGGAGATGCTGGGGCAGATGCTCGACGACTCGTCCAGCGGCCTCGAGGCGCCGGCGGCCTTCATCGTCGAAACGGTGCAGGGCGAGGGCGGCCTCAATGCCGCATCGACCGAGTGGATGCAGGCCCTGGAGCAGCTGGCGCATAAGCACGGCAGCCTGCTGATCGTCGATGACATCCAGGCCGGCTGCGGGCGCACCGGAACGTTCTTCTCCTTCGAGGAGATGGGCATTTCGCCGGATATCGTCACCCTGGCTAAGTCGCTCTCCGGCATGGGACTGCCCTTCGCCATGGTGTTGCTGAAGCCGGAGCATGACATCTGGCAGCCGGCCGAGCACAACGGCACCTTCCGCGGCAACAACCACGCCTTCGTCACGGCCAGGGTGGCGCTGGAGAAGTTCTGGAAGAACGGTGCCTTCGCCGGGAAGATCGCCGCCAAGGGCGAGCACTTGGGCGAGCGCCTGGCGGAGATCGCCAAGAAACACGGCTACGCCACCAAGGGGCGCGGCATGTTCCGCGGCATCGACGTCGGCGAGGGCAAGACGGCCTCGGCGATCTGTGCCGCCTGCTTCGAGCGCGGCTTGGTGATCGAGACCTCCGGCGCGCAGGATCAGATCGTGAAGGTGCTGGCGCCGCTGACCATCAAACAGGAGCAGCTGGACGCCGGCCTCGACATTCTGGCAAAAGCCTTCGCGGAAACCCATCGTGCGGCCGCCGCGGCCTGAAGGAGAAGAATAAGATGATCGTCAGGGACTACAACACAGCCAAGGACAGCGAGCGCCGGATCGTCTCGCAAGGCTGGGAGAGCGTGCGCCTGCTGCTGAAGGGCGACGCCATGGGCTTCAGCTTCCACATCACCACGATCTACCAGGGCGCCGAGCTTCGCATGCACTATAAGAACCACATGGAGTCCGTCTACTGCATCTCCGGGGAGGGTTCCATCGAGGACTGCGCCACCGGCGAGGTGCACGCGATCCGGCCCGGCGTGATGTACGCCCTCGACAAGCACGACGAGCACATCCTGCGCGGCGAGGCCGAGATGGTCATGGCCTGCTGCTTCAATCCGCCCGTCAACGGCAAGGAAGTGCACGGCCCCGACGGCGCCTATGCACTGGAGGAAGAGGAGGCCGTTTGAGGCTCGGTTCGTTCAAAGCACGTGATGAGGTACATGAAAGAGCAACCGGACGAGGAGTAAATGAGACCCTTGGAAGATCCCTATCCATCGCGCATTGCGCCCTCTCCCGAATGGCTGCCGCGGCTCGACCCGGTGGTCTACGGCAACGCCGAGCGCTCCGTGGGACCTTTGTCGCCGCGTCAGCTCGCGGACTATGAGCGCGACGGCTATCTGATTCTCCCCGAATTGCTGGATGGCGAGGAAGTGGCGGCGCTGCGCGCCGAACTGGGGCGCTTGAGCCGCGAGCCCACGATAACCGAGCGGGAGAGCACCATTACCGAGCCGGGGAGCGGCACGGTGCGCACCATCTTCGAAATCCATAAGGTGAGCCCTCTGTTCGACAGCTTGGCGCGCGACCCGCGCCTGGCCGGACTGGTCAGCCAGGTGCTGGACGACGCCATCTACGTCAACCAGTCCCGCCTGAACTTCAAGCCGGGCTTCCGTGCCAAGGAATTCTACTGGCACTCGGACTTCGAAACTTGGCACGTCGAGGACGGCATGCCGCGCATGCGGGCCCTCAGCATTTCAGTGGCGCTGACCGACAACGATAGCTTCAACGGCCCGCTGATGGTGATCCCGGGATCGCACTGGTGGTTCCTGTCCTGCGTCGGCGAAACGCCCGACGACCACTACAAGAAGTCCCTCAAGAAACAGGAGTACGGCGTTCCCGACGACGAGTCGCTGGCCCGCATGGTGGAAGCCGGCGGAATCGCTGTCGCTACAGGCAAGGCCGGGTCGGCCACCGTATTCGATTGCAACCTGATGCACGGCTCCAACAGCAACATCACCCCCTTCCCGCGCTCCAACGCCTTCTTCGCATACAACGCGATGAGCAATGCTGTGGTCGAGCCCTTCGGCGCCAGCAGGCCGCGCCCGGCTTTCCTCAGCGAGCGGGCGCCGCAACCTCTGAAGCTGGCCGCTTAGGCAGCTGCAGGCGCGGACCCAGGATCGAATATCTAGGACAAACGCAGGCAAGCCATGACCAATCCGACCGTCCATAAGATCGGCGGCACCTCCACGTCGGCAGTCGATACCGTGGTGAACGACATCATGATCGGCGATCGCCAGGCTACGGAACTCTACAACCGCGTCTTCGTCGTCTCCGCCTACAGCGGCATGACCGACCTGCTGCTGGAGCACAAGAAGACCGGCGAAGCCGGCGTCTATGCGCTTTACGCCGGCTCGGAAAGCGAGTGGGCCTGGGGCGATGCGCTGACCCGCACCGGCGCGGCCATGCACGAGAAGAACCGGGACGTCCTCGACGACTCGGCCGACATCGCCCTGGCCGACCGCTTCGTCGAGGAGCGCATAGAAGGCGTGCGCAGCTGCCTTATGGACCTGCGACGCCTCTGTTCCTTCGGCCACTTCAAGCTGCCGGAGCACCTGATGGCCGTGCGCGAGATGCTGTGCGGCGTCGGCGAAGCGCACAGCGCCCACAACCTGATGCTGCGGCTGCAGCGCGCGGATGTGAACGCGACCTTCGTCGACCTGACCGGCTGGCGCGAGAACGGCTTCAAAAAGCTCGACCAGCGCATCGCCGAGGCCTTCGTGGCCCTCGACCTCTCCCGCCAACTGCCCATCGTCACCGGCTATGTCCAGTGCGAGGAGGGTCTGGTGGGGCTCTACGGCCGCGGCTACAGTGAGCTGACCTTCTCGCGCATCGCCGTCGAGGTCGGCGCCGTGGAGGCGGTGATCCACAAGGAGTTCCACCTGTCTTCCGCCGACCCGAAGCTGGTCGGAGCCGCGGCGGTGAAGCCCATCGCGGAGACCAACTACGACGTCGCCGACCAGCTCTCCAACATGGGCATGGAGGCGATCCATCCGAGCGCCGCCAAGGGCCTGCGCCAGGCCTGCATCCCCTTGCGCATCAAGAACACCTTCGAGCCGGAAAGCCCGGGCGCGGTGATCCGCGGCGACCTCGCGGCCAAGGCGCCGGCCGTGGAGATCATCACCGGCCTGAAGGGCGTCTATGCCTTCGAGTTCTTCGAGCAGGACATGGTCGGCGTGAAGGGCTACGACGCGGCGATCCTCGAAACGCTGAAGCGCCACAAGGCGCAGATCGTCGCCAAGACCTCCAACGCCAACACCATCACCCACTTCCTGAAGGGGGCGGCCAAGGCGGTGAAGCGGGTGGAGCAGGATCTCAACGAGCGCTTCCCCTCCGCTGTGATCAACTCGCGCAACGTGGCGGTGATCTCGATCCTCGGCCGCGACCTGCGCGTGCCGGCACTCGGGGCCCGCGTCCTCACCGCCCTGGCCGAGGCCGGCATCGAGCCGCTCGGCTTCAACGACCTCCTGCGCAAGGTCGACATGCAGGTCATCGTCGACGAGGGGGACCACGACGCCTGCATCCGGGCCTTGCATCGGGCGCTGATCGAGCGGGCTGCCGGCGCGGCGGCCTCGTCCCTCAGCGCCGCGGCCTGAGGCGGCGCTTCCCCCGAGTTTGCCGAAGCCGGGGTCTTTTCGCTAAAGTCGCGCCCGAGGATAGAACCATTTGAAGCGAGGCGCGATATGACCGACGGCTTGGACCGGGCGGAGATAATTTCCCTGCTGGAGACGCTGGGCAGCGACAATGACGAGGAAGTGCTGGCAGCGGCCCGCGTACTCGACACCAAGGTGGCGGCAGCCGGCACTTCCTGGAGCGTGCTGTTGACCGCCGGCACCCGCACCGCGGAGGCCGAGACGGAGGCCGATGAAGCACCGGAGGCCGCCGCGGTTGCCGCCCTGCCGGCGGACGAGGCGGCCAAGAATGCCGAGACCCTGGCCCTCATCGACAAGCTGCTGGCGCGCAGCGGCCATTCGGATGACCTGCGTCAGGAACTGGAGGACTATAAGACCGACCTTGCCGAGGGCGAGTTCAAGGATGCCGACCACAGCTACATCCGGGCCCTCTACAGACGGCTGAGCGGCTGACGGCGCCATAGCTAGTGAAACATAGCGGTGAAACGCCTCCTCATCGTCGCCCACGTGCCCTCGCAGAATACCACGCGGCTGCGCGACGCGGCGGTGGAGGGGGCCAGCGCGCCGGAGATCGAGGCGGTGGAGGTCCGCGCCCTCACTCCTTTCGAGGCCGGCCCGGACGACATCCTGGCGGCCGACGGCGTGATCCTGGGCACCACCGAGAACCTCGGCTACATGAGCGGCGCGCTGAAGGATTTCTTCGACCGCAGCTACTACGCCGTGCTGGAGAAGACCGAGGGCCTGCCCTATTGCCTCTACATCCGCGCCGGCCACGACGGCACCGGCACCAAGCGCGGCGTCGAGACCATCGTCACCGGCCTGCGCTGGCGCGCGGTGCAGGCGCCGCTCATCTGCCGCGGCCCTTGGCAGGACAGCTTCGTCGGCGACTGCCGCGATCTGGGCATGGCCATGGCGGCGGGCTTGGAAGCGGGAATCTTCTGAGCCCGGACGCGCCTCAGGCCACCAGCTTTTTCTCCTTGGCGAAGGGACTGAGGCCCAGCCAGGTCTGCAGGGCCGCCTCCAGCTTGCGGCTGCCGGTGAGCAGCAGCTTGCCGTCGTCCTTGGCACGGGCCACGGTCTGATAGCCCATCCAGATCTCTGTCATCGTGCGCAGGTCCGTCGCCACGTAGAGATCGACCTCGAAGCCGGGATCGACCGAACAGAGGTCGACGCTGGCCTCGGGCTCCACGATGAGCCACCAGTTGCGCCGTGCCTCCGGCAGCTCGCCATAGATGAACTGGATGGTGCTGCGGCCGCGCGGCATCGGCGTGGTGTCGAGGTTGCGCCGCATGTCCCACATGAGCAAGTTGGGGTCGAGATTGCGCAGCGACGCGTCCGACTCCACCCAGCGCTGGCCCCAGCGACCCATCGCCTCGACGACGGCTTTCAGGTCACGGCCGGCCGCCGTTAGCCTGTATTCGTGGATCTCCGCCTCGCCGGCCAGCGGGGAGCGCGTGACGACGCCCGCCGCTTCGAGATCACGCAGGCGCTTGGCGAGGAGGGCCGGTGACATGCGCGGCACGCCACGGCGCAGCTCGTTGAAGCGGGTCGAGCCGGCGGCCAGTTCCCGCAACAGGACGATGGTCCAGCGGGTGCAGAGGATCTCCGCCGCCATCGCGACGGGACAGAACTGGTTGTAGCTGCCTTCGGCCATGCGCCTCTCCTTCGGGCTTTGCTCCGATCGTCTGGAGAGCAGCCTACGCCGGAGGGCCGCCGCCTGCCAGTTCAGTTATTGTAGCGGCCGACTTCACTTCGTGAACTGGCAGGCCCGGGCGGCGTTGTGGGACCCCTGCCCGCACACAGAGGCGCGGCACCCGCAAACCCGCGGGGGTGACGGCCATTCACAGAAGGAGACAGTCCATGCCCCTCGTCGACATCCAACTCATCGAAGGCGTCTTCAACAAGGATCAGAAGCAGGAGATGATCGCCAAGGTCACCGACGCGATGGTGGCGATCGAGGGTGAAGCCATGCGCGGCGTCACCTGGGTGCGCGTGCACGAGATCGCCAGCGGGGAATGGGGCATCGGCGGCAAGGCCTTGACCGCCGCCGACGTCAAGGCAATCCAGAACCAGGGTGGCTGACAGGCGGAGGACCCGGCCGCCCACAGCGGCGGCCGGGTCCGCTCTGCCGAGTCTCAGCTGCCGATCAGGGTGCTGGCGAGGAAATCCTGGAAAGCCTGCCAGGACTGCCTGTCAGCGGTCTCCCGGTAGGCCTGGGAGTCGAACACCGTGAAGGCGTGCGGCGCACCGGAGTAGACCTGGATCTCGTAGGTGAGGCCGCCGGCCTCCAGCTCCTTCGAGAGGCCCGCCACCTCGTCCATGGTGATCGAGCTGTCCGCCCCGCCGTGAGCGATCAGCAGCGGCGGGGTCGAGGCCGGATAGCTCTGACCCTCAGGAGTGGCGAGGCCGCCGTGGAAGGTGGCGTAACCGGCGACCTCCTCGGCCTGGCCGGAGCGCGCCATCTCGAGCACCGCGGCGCCGCCGAAGCAGTAGCCCATGACCACCGCCGGGGCAGCGCTGCGTTCGCGCGCCGCAGCGAGACCGCCCGTCAGCAGGCTGCGCATCTTCTCGCGGTCGCTGTAGAGCTTGCCGGTCTCGGCCCGCCGGGCGTCGACATCCGCCGGTCGGTTGCCCTTGCCGAAGAGATCGACGGCGAAGGCGTCGTAGCCCATCTCGGCCAGCATCTCGGCGCGCTTCTCCTCGTAGTCGGTGAGCCCGTCCCAGTCGTGGATGATCAGCACGAGACCTTTGGAGTCGCCCTTGGCGGGCGCGTTGTAGCCCTCGAATTCCGCACCATCGACGCTGTAGGTCACGCTCTCGCCGGCTTGGGCCCCGAGCGGCAGCATCGCCGCCGCCACCACGCCCAGAACCGTAAGCCTCGCTGTTTGCCTCATCTGCGCTCTCCCTTTCGCTGGGTGGTTTTTCAACCCGCTAAGATAGGGTGGCGCCGGAAAATGTTAAGTCCCGCTGCGACGGCGCCGCGCGCCCTGGATCAACCGGCCCGAGGAGAAAGCGGGTGGCCGACAGCGAAAAGGGCCGCCCCGGAGGACGGCCCTTAGTCACTTTTCGGAGGAAATAGCTCCGCGAAGAGCGGCTTACTTCTTCTTCGCGGTCTTCTTGATCTCGCCGGTGAACTCGCCGAAGCTCTCGCTCACGCGGGTCGACAGCAGGTTGGCGGCCTCGCCGTTCGACTTGCTGGCCATCTCGGTCAGCTCCTGCAGGTTGGCAACGGCGGCCTCGTAGACGGCCTTGGCCAGCTCGGCCTGCTTCAACAGCTTGTCCTGCGGCGTGCCGGCGGCGTTCAGCTCGGACAGCGCCTTGGAGGCGTCCTCGACGCCCTTGCGGACGAACTCGGCCTGCCGGCTGATCAAGGCCTGAGCGCCCTCAAGGGCGATCTTGTTGGCCAGGGCGAAGACCTCGAGGTTGCGCTTCTGATATTCGACCAGCGCCTGGGCATCGAGGCCCGGCACCTTGAACTGATCGGCGACCTTGGCGAAGTCGAACTTCTCCCACTGCTCGGTGAACTTGCTGGGGTCCATGAAGGCAGCGAAATCGATCTTGGGGAACTCACCATTCAAAAACGGGTTAGCGGAAACGGCCATGATCTGGGCTCCTCATCTCTGGCGGGTTTATCCCACGGAGAAAATGTTGCGTCGCACCAATCTGTGCGTGACCTTGATATAAGCCGCCATTTGTATGCGGTCAAGGAGATTTTGCTGCACTGCACAATGAATTTTTTCCGAGGCGGGCCGCGGAGTCGGGCAGGAGCCCGACTGCCGCCGAGAGATTCGTTAACCATAAGAGCGGCTTGGCTCAATCGCCCCTTGCCGGCGGAATCCGCTCAGGCGGCCGCGCGGCGCGGCCGGTAGCTTTTGAGCCGGCCGACCAGGTTGTCCACGCGGGCGAGCTGCTTGTCCAGATGAGCCATGGTCTTGGCCATGTCCTCGCTGTCGTCGCGCAGCCAGACCCGGATGGCCGAGAGGTAGATCGCCGAGAGCCCTTTCAGACGCAAGACACCGCGGCAGCCGGTGGTGGAGAAGCCGGCGGCCTCCAGGGTCGTCGCCATGGACCTCGCCAGGCGGCCGAGCCCGCAGCAGGCGGCCAGGGGGTCACGCAGCTGGTCCTGCAGAATGATTCCCAGGGCCTCTTTGTACGGCTGCAGAGCGTCGAAACGGCGCATCAGCATGTCGAAAAGGCGATCGCGGGCGGGACTGTCCAGGTCCTCGGCGCCCTCCGCCATCATCTCGGCATCGACCCTGTCGGTGAAACCGTCGAGGATCGCCTGCTTGGAGGGAAACAGCGGGTAGACCTGGGACAGCGGCAGCTTGGCCGCCTCGGCGATTTCCGCCAGGGAAAGACCGCGCCAGCCGCGCTCGAGCACCAGCACGAAGGCGGTGTCGATGATGTGCCGGGGGGTGTCCGCGGCCGCCGCCTTGCCAGAATCCTTAGCCGAAGCCTTCTTGGCAGAAGCTTTGCCGGAGCGCTTTCGCGCAGAGGGTTTCTTGACCATGTCGGACTGTCCTCCTTACCGCCTAACTTAGGGCCCGGGCAGGCCGAATGAAAGGCCACCTCCCCCCCGGTGCTATGCGGGCTTCTTGATGGCCGCCACCTGACCGTCGGTCAGTGCCACCAGGGCCACCGGCGTCAGGCGAAAGACAGCGTTGGGCGTGCCGGCAGCAGCCCAGATCTCCGGCATATCCATGAGATCCGCGTCGATGAAGGCAACCGGCGCTTCGCGGTGGCCGACCGGCGGCACGCCGCCGATGGCAAAGCCGGTCTTCGTCCGCACGAAGTCGGCATCGGCCCGTGCGAGCTTCTCGCCCAGCAGGCGGCCCACCGCTTTCTCGTCGACCCGATTGGCGCCGCTCGCCATGACCAGCACCGCCCGGCCACTGTCACGGGCGCGGAAGATCAGCGACTTGGCGATCTGCGCCACGGCGCAGCCGATCGCCGCGGCGGCCTCCTCCGAGGTGCGCGTAGAGGCCGGAAACTCGCTGACGCGGAAGGCGAAGCCGGCGGCCTCGATGGCCTCCTGCACGCGCCGCGCGGCGTCCTTCAGGGGGGCATCACTCATGCTGCTCTCGTCCCGAATCCGATCGTCACACCGTGAAGAATAGCAAGGCTCAGCCGGGGCGGCGAGCGGGCCAGAGCAGCAGCCCGACGGCCGGCAGGGCGAGCAGAACCACCGCCAGGCTCTCCGGCACGCCCAGCGTCCAGCCGGTGACCGCGGCGACCCCGCACCACAGCAGCGGGACGATCAGCAGCAGCCGGGGCACCCGCCCCTCGGCCAGCAACAGCAGGGCGAGGGTGAAGATCACCGTGGGGCCGGGCGCGATGCCGACGACGCGCGCGGCGGCGAAGCCGGCCTCGCCGAGGCCGGAGACCAGCGGCAGGCCGCAGACCGCCAGGAACGCCAGCGCCAGACCGGCCACTCCCGCCGCCCGCGCCGGCGCACGCGGGCGCAGCGGGCGCCAGACCAGGGCCCAAAGCAGCAGCCCGGCTTGGGTGACGAAGGCCCAGCCATAGACCGGAGCCATGAAGTCCAATTGCGCGAGGTACCGCGGAAAGAACACCAAGCCGCACCACAGCCAGCCGGCCGCGAGAAGGACGCCGACGGCGCGGCCGGCGCCGGGGCGCAGCCAGACGCTGAGCCAGACCGCGATCAGCGCCAAGGCCAGGGCAACAGCCTGGGCCGGCCAGACCGCCGCGTTGTAGAGGGCATAGCTGGAGTCCAGCACTTCCGCATCGAAGGGGAACATGGGGGGAGAGCCTACAGACTCTCGACATAGGCGACCATGCGGCGGCGCAGGTCGGCCTCGGGCAGGCGGCCGTGGAGCGCACCCATGTTCTCCGCCATGTGGTCGGGGCGCGAGGTGGCGGGGATCGCGCAGGTGACGGCGGGGTGGGAGACGATGAACTTCAGCAGGAACTGCGGCCAGTTCACGGCGTCGATCTCCACCGCCCAATCCGGCAGAGGATAACCCTCGAAGCGGCGGATGAGCGCCTTCTGGCGGAACGGCCGGTTCACCAGCACGGCCTGGCCGCGATCCGCGGCCAGCGGAAGCAGCCTTTCTTCAGCCTCGCGATCCAGGATGTTGTAGGTCAGCTGCACGAAATCGAGCGGCTGGCTCTTCATCACCTCTTCCATCTCGCCGTGGCGGCTGCCGTGGGAGGTGGTGATGCCGAGGTAGCGCAAGCGCCCCTCCGCCTTCCAGGCCTTCAGAGTTTCCAGGTGGCCGTCCCAGTTCAGCAGGTTGTGCACCTGCATGAGGTCGAAGCGCTCGACGCCCCAGGCGGCGCGCTGCTCCTCCGTCTGCTCCGGCCCGTTCGACTGCCACCAGGTCCACACCTTGCTGGCGGCAAACAGCTGCGGCGGCCGGCCGATCTTTTCCAGCCCGTAGCCGATGACCTCGGCCGAAGTCCCGTACATCGGCGAGCAGTCGACCAGCTTGCCGCCGCGCGCAAAGAATTCGCGCAGCACCTCGGCGCGGACATCGCGCAAGCGCTGATCGCCGCCGACGTTGAAGGTGATCCAGGAGCCCATGCCGATGACCGGCAACGCTTCGCCGCTCGACGGAATGGGCCGGGTGATCGGCGCGTCCTCGATGGCGCGGGCGATGGGTCCGGCGAAAGGCAAGGTCGCCAGGCCGCCAAGCACGGCGCGGCGCGAGGTCTGCCAGCTTTCGGTGCTCATGGCCTATGACATGGACCGGCGGGGCCGAATGTCAAAAAGGCGGAGCCGCGTTCCCTACCCCAGCTCCTTGCTGCGGGCGGTGGCGGCGGCGACGGCACGGGTCATGAGCGGCTGCAGACCATCTTCGGCCATGAGGATCTTGAGCGCCTCTAGCGTGGTGCCGCCGGGTGAGGTGACGTTCTCGCGCAGGGTGGAGGCGGGCTCGCTGGCGATGTGGACCAGCTCGCCGGCACCGGCAACCGTGACACGGGCGCACTGCATGGCGAGGTCTTCCGGCAGGCCGGCCTCGACGCCCGCCTTGGCCAGACATTCGATGAGGAGAAACACGTAGGCTGGGCCACCGCCGGAGACGGCGGTGACCGCGTCGATGAGGCCTTCGTCGTCGACCCAGGCGGTTTCGCCGACGGCGGCCAGCAGCTCACCGGAGATCGCGCGCAGCTTCGCGTCGGCCCTCGCGTTGGCACAGAGCACGGTCATGCCGCGGCCGACGGCAGCCGGGGTGTTCGGCATGGCTCGCACGACCGGCGTGCGGGCGCCGAGCACGTCCTCGAAGCCGGCGAGGCGCCAGCCGGCGGCGATGGAGAGCGCCGCCGCGCCCTTGTCGGCGAAGGCCTTGTAGGCCGGCAGCGCGGCGGCCAGCATTTGCGGCTTCAGGGCGAAGACCATGAGGGCGGGGTTCAGTTCGGCAGGAAGGCCGCCGGCATCGGGGGCGTGATGCACACCGCGAGAGATCACGCCCTGCAGCGGGCCGGCGCTGGGCTCGACGACCCAGATGTCGCCGGGCCGC
Organism: Kiloniellaceae bacterium; assembly: GCA_009377535.1. Taxonomy (GTDB): domain Bacteria; phylum Pseudomonadota; class Alphaproteobacteria; order Kiloniellales; family Kiloniellaceae; genus Pelagibius. Next base: position 106,221 of record WHTV01000001.1, on the reverse strand, counting down.
AGGCCTTGGCTCAGCCAGCCCTCCAGCAGGGCCCCGCCCATCTTGCCGCAGCCGATCAGCAGCAGCGATCCACCCAGGTTCATGATACTCGCATCAGGCTTCGCCCATGGTCTCCAGCATGGCCGCGTCGAGGGCTTCGCGCACCGGCGAGCCGCCCCACACCACCATCTGCAGCGCCGGATAGATGCGATCGCACTCCATCAGCGCCGCGTCCACCAGATCCTCGAGCTGCTCGACCGAGGCGCCGGGCAGGCCGCGCAGCGGGATGGTGTGACGATACATCACCGCCCCTTCCTCGGCCATGAGATCGAAGTGGCCGAGCCAGAGCCGCTCGTTGGCGTGTGCCAGCAGGTCGCAGACCTCCTGACGGCACGCCGCCGGCACTTTCATGTCGAAGTGGCAGGAAAAGAACATGGAGCTGACGTCCGCCTGCCAGACGGAATACATATGATACTCGCACCAGTGACCACCCATCTCGATGAGCAGCTCCGACTCGCTGTGGCGGTCGAGGGTCCAGTCGTTGGCGGTGCCGAGTTCTTCCAGAAGGTCGAGGGGGTTGATCGGATGGTGGTAGTCGGAAACGAGTTCGACCATTTCGATGCAGCCTCTTCGGTTTGCGGTGGCAGGGTCTAGCGTCCCGCTTGGGCCCGATATATGGATAAGGCGACGCCGCCGCTACCAAATGTAGCGTAGCCCCAAAGGATTCCGCTCTGCAACAGAGGATTGGCCGGAATCCGGCCCGGGCGCCAGAAAGCTGTGGACGAGAGGTCGGAAAAAAGGTAGGCGGCGTCAGGCGTCGCCATCGCCGGCGCGGCCTCAGCCGTCGCCCGGCTCGAGACCCCCCTTGCCGACGGGTCCCTCGGGCGAAGCCTTCTTGCCGGCCGCTTCCAGCGTCGCCAGGCGTTCCTCCAGGGCCGCCACCTGGACGCTCAAGGCCTCCTGGCCCTCGCGGGCGGCCACGGCGACCGCGGTCATGGCGTCGAACTCCTCGCGCGGCACCAGGTCCATCTGGGCCAGCAGGCGCTCCAGCTGCTCGCGAAAGCGCGCCTCGACCTCCGAGCGCATGCCAGCGGCCACGCCCATGGCGCTGCTCGCCACCTTGGCCATGTCTTCGAGGATCTTGCTCTGGCTCTGCATCGCGGGTCCTTCCTGCGCGAGACGGGTTTATCCCCTCCAATATGGCCGGCGGGCCCGGAGGCTTCAACCGGGCTGGCGCAACTTGCGCGCAAGCGCCCTTGCGTGCAAGGCGGGGAGAAGCTTCACTGCGGATGACTGCTTGGGGGGACATTCGATGGGCCGCGACCGGCGATCCGGCAGCAGATGGTGCCAGGCGCTGGCCGGCCTCGTGCTGCTGAGCCTCGCCGCCGGCACGCCGCTGGCCGCGCAGGGTGGGCCGCGCGAGTCGATCAGCGTCGTCGGCCCGGCGGCCGTCTTTCCCCTCGCCGTCGCCGCCGGCGAGCGCTTCGCCGTGAAGGCCGAGCAGGAAATGCCGGTGGTCGAGCCGGTCGGCACTGAAGCCGGCCTTGCCTTGTTCTGCGCCGGCAACGGCCCCCGGCATCCCGACGTTGCCGGCGCCGAGCGGCGCCTCGGGCGAGCGGAACTCGCAGTCGGCGCGCGCAACGGCGTCGGCGTCAGCGAGCTGCTCATCGGCTTCCAGGCCGTGGCCCTGGCGCAGAACCCCGGCCCGGCGCCCCTCTTCCTCACCCGCCGACAGCTTTTCCTGGCGCTCGCCAGCGAGGTGCCGGTCGATGGCCGCCTGGTCGCCAATCCCTACCGCCTGTGGAGCGACATCGACTTCGCCCTGCCGGTAAAGCCCATCGAGGTGCTGGGCCCGCCGCCCGGCAGCCCCCTGCGTGACGCCTTCGTTGCACTGATGATGGCCCCGGCCGCCGCCGAGTTCCCGGCCCTGCGCGACCGCGAGGCGGGCGCACTCAGGACCGATGGCCGCTTCGTCGAGCTGGCCGAGGACGAAGGCGATACCGGGAGGCAGCTGGCCCGGCGGCCCGACGCCGTCGGCATCTTCAGCTTCAACCACCTGGCCGTCCACGGCGGCGGCCTACTCTCGGTGCCGATCGAGGGCGTGGCGCCAAGCCTCGTCAGCATCGCCGACGGCAGCTATGGCCCCGCCCGCCCGCTCTATCTCTACGTGAAGCGGGCGCATGCCGAGGCCGTTGCGGGGCTGAAGGACTACCTCGACGAGTTTCTCGGCGACGCGGCCGCCGGACCCGCCGGCTACTTGACCGCCCGCGGCCTGGTGCCGCTGCTGCCGGCCGAAGCCGCCACCCAGCGCGCCGCCGCCCGCAGCCTGCCGCCGCTCTAGGCCGCAGCGGGGCCGGGGTTGCAGAGCCTTCCGCCGCCCCTCTATAAGAGGGCGCCCCTATTCATCACGGACTCGCCCCCACATGCTCCTCGTCACAGGCGGCGCCGGCTTCATCGGTTCCAACCTCGTCGCCGCCCTGTCGCAGCGCGGCGACGACGTGGTCGTCTGCGACCGCCTGGGCACAGGCGACAAGTGGCGCAACCTGGCGCAGCACGAGATCGAGGACGTGATTCCGCCCGAGGAGCTGCCGCAGTTCCTGCGCTGGGCGGAAGGCAGGCTCTCCGCCGTGGTCCACCTGGGCGCCATCTCGGCCACGACGGAGAGTGATGCCGACGCCCTCCTGGCCAGCAACTTCCGCCTCTCGAAGGTGTTCTGGGACCATTGCGCGCGCGAGGAGATCCCGCTGGTCTACGCCTCCTCGGCGGCGACCTACGGCGACGGCGCGGAGGGCTTCGACGACGACCCCGACCGCGATCGTCTGGCGCGCCTGCGCCCGCTCAACGGCTACGGCTGGAGCAAGCACCTCTTCGACCGCTGGGTCCTGCGCCGCGTGGCACGCGGCGAGGCGGCGCCACCCCAGTGGGTGGGCCTTAAGTTCTTCAACGTCTACGGACCCAACGAGTACCATAAGGGCGCCCAGGCGAGCGTTGCCTGGCATCTCTTCGGCCAGCTCAACCGCGGCGAGCCGGCAAAGCTCTTCCGCTCGCACCACCCGGATTATGCCGACGGCGGCCAGCTGCGCGATTTCATCTGGGTCGGCGACTGCGTCGACGTGATGCTCTGGCTGCTCGACAATCCCGCCGTCAGCGGCCTGTTCAACGTCGGCACCGGCAAGGCGCGCTCCTTCGCCGACCTCGCGCGCGCCGTCTGCGCCGCTATGGAGCGGCCGGAGAACATCAGTTACGTGCCGACGCCCGAGGCTATCCGCGACAGGTACCAGTACTTCACCGAGGCGAAGATCGCGCGGCTGCGCGCTGCCGGCTACGACCGGCCCTTCACCGAGCTGGAGGACGGCGTCACCCGCTATGTGAGAGACTTTCTCACCCAAGCCAACCCTTACCGCTGAGGCCCCATGGCATCTCCTGCTGAGTCCGCCGCTTCCGACCTCGGCACCCTGCTGATGGCGCTGCAGCACCCGAACTTCGATCCGGTAGCCTTCTCCATCTGGATCTTCGACGTGCGCTGGTACGCGCTGGCCTACATCAGCGGCCTCATCCTCGCCTGGCTCTACTGCCGCTGGCTGTCCAAGCTGCCGCCGAAGCGCCTGAAGCCGGTCGACTTCGACGACTTCCTGCTGTGGGCGACGCTCGGCGTGGTGCTCGGCGGACGCCTCGGCTACGTGCTGTTCTACAAGCCCGACTACTACCTGGCGAACCCGTTGGAGGTGATCTTCATCTGGCACGGCGGCATGTCCTTCCACGGCGGCCTGCTCGGCGTAGTAACCGCCGTCGGCCTCTTCGCGCACAGCCGCGGCGTCAGCTACTTCACGCTGTCCGACATCGTCGCCGCGGCGACCCCCATCGGGCTCTGCCTCGGCCGCATCGCCAACTTCATCAATGGTGAGCTCTACGGCCGCACCACCGATTCCACCGAGGTGCCCTGGGCCATGGTGTTCCGGCAGGGCGGCCCCATCGCGCGCCATCCGAGCCAGCTCTACGAGGCCCTGCTCGAAGGCGTTCTGCTGTTCATTTTGCTCTATATCATGGTGCGCAAGGGCGCCCTCGAGCGCACCGGCCTGATCTCCGGCGCCTTCATGATCGGCTACGGCCTGGCGCGCATCGTCGCCGAGTTCTTCCGCGCGCCCGACGATTTCCTGCAGTTCGTGCTGCCCAACACCACCATGGGCCAGGTGCTGTCCCTCCCGATGGTGCTGATCGGGATCGGGCTGACGATCTGGGCGCTGCGCCGGAAAGCCTGACCCGGACAAATGCAGAGCCTGCTTGACCACCTGCGCGCCCGCCTCCGCCGCGAGGGAGCCATGACAGTGGCCGACTACATGAACGAGGCGCTGACCCACCCCTGGTCCGGCTACTACATGCACGGCGATCCCTTCGGAGCGCCGAACCTCGCCGGGGGCGACTTCGTCACCGCGCCGGAGATCAGCCAGATGTTCGGCGAACTGATAGGGGTGTGGTGCGCCGACACCTGGATCCGGCTTGGCCGCCCGGCGCCCTGCCTGCTGGTCGAACTCGGGCCCGGCCGCGGCACCCTGATGTCCGACGCGCTGCGCGCGACGCGCCAGGTGCCGGGCTTCCACCAGGCCCTGCAGGTCCAACTGGTCGAGATCTCTCCCGCCCTGCGCGAGCGCCAGCGCGAGGCGCTCGGTGCCCATGAGGTCGCCTGGTTGGACAACGTCGGGCAGATCCCCGACGCGCCGCTTCTGCTGATCGCCAACGAGTTCTTCGATGCCCTGCCGGTGCGTCAGTTCGAGCAGACCGGCGAGGGCTGGGCCGAGCGGATCGTGGTGCTGGACGATGAGGACCGCCTCGCCTTCGCGCTGGCCGGCCCGAGCCCGGCCAATCGCGCGCTCATCCCGACCGCACTGCACGGCGCGCCGGAGGGCAGTCTGGTCGAGGTCTGTCCTGCGGCGCTGAACATCACCGCCTTCCTCGGCCACCGGCTGGCACGCCAGCCGGGCGCCGCGCTGATCGTCGATTACGGTCCGGCCGAGCCGACGCCGGGACCGACGCTGCAGGCACTGCGCCGCCACCGCCGCCACGAGGTGCTGCAGGAGCCCGGCACCGCGGACCTCACCGCCCACGTCGACTTTGCGACTCTCGCCCAGGCAGCAACCCTGGCCGGCTGTGCCGCCCATGGCCCCGTCGGCCAGGGGGCATTCCTGACGGCGCTCGGCATCGAGCTGCGCGCGGCGCAGCTGGCAGAGGCGGCACCGGGCGCAGCCGTTGCCCTCGCCGCCGCCCGGCGGCGCCTCACCGACCCGGCCGAGATGGGCAGCCTGTTCAAAGTCCTGGCGCTGACGCCGCCAAACGTCGGCCCGCCGGCCGGCTTCGCGCCGGCCTAAGCGCCCCCTATCGTCTGGCTTTCAAGACAGATAGAGTGCCCAGCATGCTGACGACCGGCCCCCTCAACGACCTGCCCGCCGTGCGCCACGGCTTCTTCTGCCGCACCGGCGGCGTCAGCGAGGGCCTGTTCTCCAGCCTCAACTGCGGCTACGGCTCCGGCGACGACAAAGCGAAGGTGAGCGAGAACCGGCGCCGCGCCATGGCGCAGATCGACCTGGAGGGCGAGCGCCTGGTAACTGCCTACCAGGTGCACTCCCCGGACGTGGTGGAGGTTCGGCAGCCCTGGGCCCGCGAGGAGGCACCTGAGGCCGACGCCATGGTGACCCGCACGCGCGGCCTGGCTCTCGGCATTCTCACCGCCGACTGCGTGCCGGTGCTCTTCGCCGAGGCGGAGGCCGGCGTGGTCGGCGCCGCCCATGCCGGCTGGAAGGGGGCGCTGACCGGCGTGGTGGAGGCCACCGTGGCCGCCATGAAGGCGCTCGGCGCCGAGCCCAAGCGCATCGTCGCCGGCATCGGTCCGGCAATCTCCCAGCGCTCCTACGAAGTCGGGCCGGAGTTTCCCGCGCCCTTCCTGGAGCAGGACGCGCGCAACGCCGACTTCTTCTGCCCCGGCCTGCGCGAGGGCCGCTTCCACTTCGACCTCAAAGGCTACGTCGCTCGCCGCCTCACCGCCGCCGGCCTGTCCACCATCCAGACCCTGCCTTGCGACACCTGCGCCGAGGACGAGCGCTTCTTCAGCTACCGCCGCGCCTGCCATCGCAAGGAGACAGACTACGGCCGCGGCCTCTCCGCCATCTATCTCGAACCCTAGAACGAGGCAGGTAACATGCCCCTGCACTTCAGCGACGCCGAACTTGCCGGCCGCCGGGACCGGGCCTGCCAGCTGCTGGCCGAGGCCGGCCTCGACGGCCTGCTGATGTTTCGTCAGGAGAGCATGTTCTACCTGACCGGCTACGACACCTTCGGCTACTGCTTCTTCCAGTGTCTCTACCTGGGGGCGGACGGCCGCCTCGTGTTGCTGACGCGCTCGGCCGACCGGCGCCAGGCCGAGCAGACCTCCATGGTCAAGGACGTCCACATCTGGGTCGACCGACCGGAGGCCGACCCGGCCGTGCAGCTGCGCGAGATCCTGCGGGAGTTCGGCTGCGCCGGAAAGCACCTCGGCGTCGAATACGACGCCTACGGCCTGACCGCCGCCAACGGCAAGTGCCTGGAAGCGGCGCTGGACGGCTTCTGCAGCCTGGCCGACGCATCCGACCTGGTCAGTCGTCTGAGGGTCGTGAAGAGCCCGGCGGAAATCGCCTACGTGCGCGAGGCCGCGGGGCTTGCCGACAAGGCCGGGCGGGCTGCGCTCGACAAGGCCGCGCCCGGTGCCTTCGAGGGCGATATCCTGGCCGCCATGCACGGCGCCATCTTCGCCGGCGGCGGCGACGACCCGGCCAACGAGTTCATCATCGGCTCAGGCGCCGGCGCCCTGCTGTGCCGCTATTTCACCGGCCGCCGGCACCTCGACGCGCAAGACCAGCTGACCCTGGAGTGGGCCGGCACCTACCGCCACTACCACGCCGCCATGATGCGCACGATCCCCATCGGCGAGCCCCAGCCGCTGCACCGGGAGATGCACGCGGTGGCCCGGGACGCGCTCCTGGCCGTCGAAGACAGTCTCAGGCCCGGCAAGACCTACGGCGAGGCCTTCGACGCCCACACCCGGGTGATGGACGCCGCCGGCTACCAGGCCCACCGCCTCAACGCCTGCGGTTATTCCCTGGGCACCACCTTCGCGCCCAACTGGATGGACTGGCCGATGCTCTATCACGGCAATTCCACGCCCTTCGCCCCGGGCATGGTGGTGTTCTGCCATATGATCCTGTTCAACTCGCAGGCCGGGGTGGCGATGACCCTGGGACGCACCAGCCTGGTCACCGAAGGGCCCTCCGAGGCGCTGTGCGGCGCCGACCTGGAACTGGTGTGCCGCTGACGGCGCGGAGACGCGATTCATGCCGCACCTGACCATCTTCGTGCTGTTCCTCCTGCTGGGCCTCCTGGCCAGCTGCTTCTTCCTGTAGGCCTGGATTCCGGCCGGTTTTCCCGCCGTATCCGCGGTCCGGCGGCGCGCTGCAGAAAGTCCCGGCAAGGCCGTTTACAGGGCCGGAAGGCGTTGATATGGTCCGCCCGCCTGGGCTCAAGGGGAGGGCAAGTCGGTGAGGTTCGCGCCGCGCCCGATGGCCCACGCCCAGCAAATAGGGCTCTAGGGATACCGCCATGAAAATCATGACCGGGAACAGCAATCGGCCGTTGGCCGAGGCGATTTCCGCCTTTCTGAACCTGGAATTGACCAAGGCCAGTGTGCGCCGCTTCTCGGACATGGAGATCTTCGTCGAGATCCATGAGAACGTGCGCGGCGAGGACGTCTTCATCATCCAGTCGACCTCCTATCCGGCCAATGACAACCTGATGGAACTGCTGGTCGCGATGGACGCCCTGAAGCGGGCCTCCGCGCGGCGGATTACTGCGGTTCTGCCCTACTTCGGCTATGCCCGCCAGGATCGCAAGTCGGCCCCCCGCACCCCGATTTCGGCCAAGCTGGTGGCCAACCTGATCACCTCGGCCGGGGCCGACCGGGTGCTGACCCTGGAACTCCACGCCGGTCAGATACAGGGCTTCTTCGACATTCCGACCGATAACCTCTTCGCCACCCCGGTCTTCACCAAGGACATCATCGAGCGCAACGGCAAGGGCAACCTGACCATCGTCTCGCCGGACGTCGGCGGCGTGGTGCGGGCCCGGGCCATCGCCAAACCGCTTGACGCCGACCTTGCGATCATCGATAAGCGCCGCGAACGTGCCGGGGTTTCCGAGGTGATGAACATCATCGGCGACGTGAAGGGGCGGCGCTGCATCCTGGTGGATGACATCGTCGACTCGGCTGGAACCCTGTGCAACGCCGCTGTCGCCCTGAGGGATGCCGGGGCCACGGCGGTTTCCGCCTACGTCACCCACGGGGTGCTCTCGGGAGGAGCCGTGGCGAGGGTCAGTTCCTCTCCGCTGGAGGAACTGGTCATGACCGACAGCATCCAGGCGACCGAGGCGGTGCGGGTGGCGCAGAACATCCGCCAGATTTCGATCGCTCCGCTGATCGGCGATGCCATGCAGCGCATCAGCGACGAGCGGTCGGTTTCGAGCCTCTTCAACGTGCCGGCCATGTGAGGCCGTCGTCCGAGGCGGAGTGAATTTGGACCTTTACCGATGCCGGCACCCCTGGAGGCCGGGTCGGAAGCGGCGGACGGAGGGCAAGGTGCCGGCGTCCGCGTCATTCGTGAAGGAGTTGGATTATGTCTGACATCGTTGAAATGCCCGCGGTTGCGCGGGAACGGGCCGGGAAGGGGCCAGCCCGGGCAGCACGTCGCGCCGGGCAGGTGCCCGGAGTGATCTACGGTGCCAAAAAAGACCCCAATATGATTGCCGTCGAAGAGCGCTATCTGAACAAGCTGCTGCACCAGGGCGGCTTCTTCTCCACCCTCTTCGACGTGAAGGTGAACGGCAAGGCCGAGCGAGTGCTGGCCCGTGACGTGCAGTTCGATCCGGTCACCGACAAGCCGGTCCACATCGACTTCCTACGCGTTTCGGCCACCACCAGCGTCCACGTCGAGGTCGCGGTGCACTTCATCAACGAAGACCAGAGCCCGGGCCTGCGCGGCGGCGGCGTCCTCAACGTGGTGCGCCACGAGGTCGAGCTGACCTGCCGCGCCGATGCCATTCCGCAGCACATCGAGGTCGATCTCTCCGGCCTCGACATCGGCGACGGCGTGCACATCTCCATGATCAAGCTGCCGGACGGCGTGCACCCGACCATCACCGATCGCGACTTCACCATCGCGACCATCGCCGCTCCGACCGTGGTGCGCGACGAGGCCGCGGCGGAGCAGGTCCCCGCGGAAGGCGAGGCCGAGGAGAAGACGCCCGACGAGAACGGGTCCGAGGGCTAAGCGCCAACCCGAAGGGTGGCCAGCATGCTGTTGCTTGCCGGGCTCGGCAATCCGGGCCCCAGCTACGCCAACAACAGGCACAACATCGGCTTCATGGCGGTGGACGAAATCGTCCGCCGCCATTCCTTTTCGCCCTGGCGCAGCCGATTCCAGGCCGACTGCGCCGAGGGTTTCCTCGCCGGCGAGAAAGTGCTCGTCGTGAAGCCGCAAACCTATATGAACGATTCCGGCCGGGCGGTCGGCGAGGCCCTGCGCTTCTACAAGCTGGCGCCCGAGGAAGTTTTCGTGCTCTACGACGAGATCGACCTCGCGCCCAGCAAGGTCCGCGTGAAGCAGGGCGGCGGCACCGGCGGCCACAACGGCATCCGCTCCCTCGAGGCCCACATCGGCAAGGACTTCTGGCGGGTGCGCCTCGGCGTCGGCCATCCCGGCCATAAGGATCTCGTGCACGGCCACGTGCTGAGCGATTTCGCCAAGACCGACAAGGTCTGGCTGGACAAGCTGCTCGACGCGGTGGCCAGCGAGATCCCGCTGCTCATTGCCGGCGAGGCGCCGCGCTTCATGTCGCGGGTCGCCGAGATCGTGAACCCGCCGCGCCCGAAGCCACCCAAGAAGCCTGCAGGCGACGACGGCGACGCCCCTCCGACCTCCCCGCCATCGCCATCTTTCCGGAGCGACGACTGATCCATGGGTTTCAATTGCGGTATCGTCGGCCTGCCCAACGTCGGCAAGTCGACCCTGTTCAACGCTTTGACCGAGACCGCCGCGGCGGAAGCGGCCAACTATCCCTTCTGCACCATCGAGCCCAACGTGGGCCGCGTGCCGGTGCCAGATCCGCGCCTCGACAAGCTGGCGGTCATGGCCAAGTCGGCCAAGGAGATCCCCACCGTCCTGGAGTTCGTCGACATCGCCGGCCTGGTGCGCGGCGCCTCCAAGGGCGAAGGTCTCGGCAACCAGTTCCTCGCCAACATCCGCGAGGTCGACGCCATCGTCCACGTGTTGCGCTGCTTCGAGGGCGAGGTGACCCACGTGGAAGGTTCGGTCGATCCGATCCGCGACGCCGAGACGGTGGAGACCGAACTGATGCTGGCCGATCTCGATTCGGCGGCAAAGCAGCGCGACGCGGCGGTCAAGCGTGCCCGTGGCAACGACAAGGAGGCCAGGGAGCGCCTTGCGATTCTGGAGCCGGTGATCGAAGCGCTGGAGGCCGGCCGGCCGGCGCGCAGCGTGCCGATCGGCGCCGACCAACGCCCCTTGTTCCGCCAGCTCCAGTTGCTGAGCGCCAAGCCGGTGCTCTATGCCGCCAACGTCGAGGAGGATGCCGCCGCCAGCGGCAACAGCTACTCGGCCCTGGTCGAGCATCGCGCCGCCGAGACCGGCAGTGCCTGCGTGGTGATCTCGGCCGCCATCGAGGCCGAAGTCGCCGCCTTGAGCGACCTGGCGGAGAAGCGCGAGTTCCTGGAAAGCCTCGGCCTGGAGGAGACCGGTCTCGCCCGCGTCATCCGCGCCGGCTACCAGCTGCTCGACCTCATCACCTTCTTTACCGTGGGGCCGAAGGAGGCGCGCGCCTGGACCGTGCGGCGCCACAGCAAGGCACCGCAGGCCGCCGGCGCCATCCACAGCGACTTCGAGCGCGGCTTTATCCGTGCCGAGACCATCGCCTACGAGGACTTCATCGCCTGCGGCGGCGAGAATGGCGCCAAGGAGGCCGGTAAGATGCGCGCGGAAGGCAAGGAATACGTCGTCCAGGACGGCGACGTCTTCCACTTCCGCTTCAACGTGTGAGGGAACCCGCCGCCTGCCGCCACGTTGATCTAGACTGACCGCAGGCAGGCAACGACAGCGCGAAAAGGAGGCCGGCATGGGCGATACGGTGAAACTGACGGCCGACGACGGCCACAGCTTCGATGCCTATGTGGCGCGACCGGCCGAGCAGCCGAAGGCGGGGCTGGTCATCGTGCAGGAGATCTTCGGCGTCAACGTCCACATCCGCGGCGTCGCCGACGGCTTTGCCGCCGACGGCTACCTGGCCATCGCCCCCGCCCTCTTTGACCGCGTCGAGCCGGGCATCGAGCTGGGCTACGATAAGGAGGACGTCGCCGAGGGCCGCCGCCTGCGCAGCCAGTTGAAGTGGGAGGAGGTGCTGAGCGACGTCTCCGCCGCCATGGGTTTCCTCGCCGGCGCCGGCAAGGTCGGCGTGGTCGGCTACTGCTGGGGCGGCTCGGTCGCCTGGCTCGCCGCTTGCCGCCTCAACCCTGGTGCCGCTGTCTGCTACTACGGCGGCAACATTCACGAGTGCCGCAACGAGCAGCCCTCCTGCCGGGTGATGCTCCACTTCGGTGAAGAGGACAGCGGCATCCCGATGGACCAGGTGAAGGAGATCGGCGCCGCCCATCTCCAGCAGGAGCTCTTCACCTATCCGGCCGGCCACGGCTTCAACTGCGACATGCGCGGCTCCTACCACGCCGACAGCGCCGCCCTCGCCCGCGAACGCACCTTGGCGTTCCTCGGGCGCACGATCGGCTGAAAGCGTGCCGGCAAGCCACTTGCCGGACCGCCCCGCCGCTCTATCTGCTTGCCTATGGCCAGAAGCGTCGCATTTCTGCTGGTGACGCTGCTGCTGGCGGCCTGTGCGGCGCCGCAGCCGAGCTTCTACGCGCCGATTTCCCGCGGCGACGGCTATGCCGAGGAGGAACTCGGCAAGGGGCTCTATAGGGTGACGTTCCAGGGCAACAGCGTGACTTCGCGCGAGCGCACCGAGGATTACGCGCTCTACCGCGCCGCCGAACTGACCCTGCAAATGGGCGCCTCGCGCTTTGCCGTGCACGACCGCCTGACCGAGCGATTCACTAAGGTGACTCGGGAGACCTACGACCCCTTTCCCTACTACGGATACGGCCCTTACTGGCGCCGGCCGTACTACGGCTCCTTCGGGGCATCGAGCTATCAGTACGAGCGCACCACCTATCAGGCGGCGCTCACCGTCGAACCCTTCAGCGGCATCGCGCCGAGAGACGTCGGAAAGGTCTACGACGCCGACGAGGTCATTCGGCGTCTCGCACCGCAGATCGTCCGCCCGGAAGACGCGCCGGAGTAAATGTCCGCCCCCCAGCTAAGCGCCCTCAGCGAATTCCAGCAGCACGCCGCAGGCGGCCTGAGCGGGCACGCGCAGCAGGCGCGGGCTGTCCCAGTGAACCGGCATGTGATTGCGCTCCAGCCGGGTGGCGCAGCCCGCGAGGTCGTCAACGGCGACGCGCAGGGCGGCCAGCCAGGGCGTCGGCAGGCGCGGGGCGCCGACCAGGCCGGGGTGCAGGCGGCCGAGCATCTCCGCCGTGGTGAAGCGCAGCCAGGTGCCGCCGCAGTCGACCTCGACCACGCCGTCTCCCGCGCGCACACGGTCGAAACCGAAGAGTTCTGCATAGGGGATCGCCAGCGCCGAGGGATCCTTCACCACCGAGGTCATGGCGATGAGGCCGACGGCGCCGTTCGGGTGGGCGCACCATTCCGGGCGCCACACCAGTTCCGGCGTCAGGTGCTGGCAGATGAAGGCGGAGGTGCCTGGCGTCGCCTCCGGCGGCATGTGCAGCAGCTTGAAGCGCGGCCAGACCTCGCCGCCGTCAGGATCCTCCAGGATGCGCTTCAGGTCATGTATCTCACCCGGTGTCACGCCGGCGCGCCTCAGGGCGCGCTCCGCCAGGACGACGTCGTCGCTGGCGAAGGCGAGGCCGAGCAGGCCTTCGCGGGTCTCCAGGAAGCGATTGAGGTTGTTGGTGAACTGCTGCGGATCGAGGATGCCGAGCAGCTCGATGTAGTCGTCGGGGAACATGATGCAGTAGTTGCCGGTGCCCCAGCCGATGTGGCGACCGCGCGGCGAGACGGTGAAGCCGAGGCGCTCATAAGTCTCCCGCGCCACCTCCAGGTCGCGCACGCCGACCAGCACGTGGTCGATGCCGCGAATCGGCCGCGCCGCCTCGACCCCCTTGTCGGTCACCACCAGCTTCATGTCGTCAGCCTCCTCGGCCATGGCTTCCCCGTCCCCTGCTCCTGTTCCGGCCGCGCCGGCCGTCGCCTCAGGCGCCGAGCAGTCGCCCGGCGACGGCGTCGAGACGGGCCAGCAGCGCCGGATCGCGCGCTTCGGGATGGGTAATCAGCGCGGCGTCCAGGGCATGATGGCAGCCCATTGTGCAGGGACTGTGGCGCCCGCTCAGCTTGGGCACCACCTGTTTGATTAACGAACGCGCCTTGTCGGCGTTGTCGAGCAGGATCTTGATCACCTGATCCACCGTGACATGGGCGTGCGCGTCGTGCCAGCAGTCATAGTCGGTGACCATGGCCACGGTCGCGTAGCAAATTTCGGCTTCGCGGGCGAGCTTGGCCTCCGGCATGTTGGTCATGCCGACGACGTCGCAGCCCCAGCTGCGGTAGAGTAGCGATTCGGCGCGGGTCGAGAATTGCGGGCCCTCCATCACCACGTAGGTGCCGGCCCGGCGCAGCGCCAGACCGAGCTCCTTGCCCGCGGCCTCCAGGTGGTCGCCGAGCCGCGCGCAGACCGGGTCGGCGACAGAGACATGCGCCACCATGCCGGCGCCGAAGAACGACTTCTCACGCGCGAAAGTGCGGTCGATGAACTGATCGACGATGACGAAGGTGCCCGGCGCCAGATCCTCGAGCAGCGATCCGACGGCACTGAGGGAGACGATCTCGGTAACGCCGGCCCGCTTCAGAGCGTCGATGTTGGCGCGGAAGTTGAGGCCGGAGGGCGGCAGCTTATGGCCGCGGCCGTGGCGCGGCAGGAAGACCAGCCTCTGGCCGTCGAGCTCGCCGCACAGCAGGGCGTCGGAAGGCGTGCCGAAGGGCGAGTCCACGCCGCGCCATTCGGCGTTCTTCAGCCCCTCGATCTCGTAAATGCCACTTCCGCCGATGATCCCGATGACCGGCGGGGTTCCGGGCTCCGCCATGCGCTGATCCCCCTGACTTGATCCTGGCTCAGGGATCCCCTTTACTCGACTGGCGCGGCCTTCACAAGGATGCCCCGGGAAAAGCGTACGAAAAAGGCCGCCCACAGGCGGCCCTTTCCCGAAAGTTCCCGGCGCAGCAGTCTGCTAGTGGACGTCCTTCCAGACCTTGCGCTTGGCGGCGTAGAGCACACCGGTGAAGACCACCAGGAAGATCAGCACCTTGATGCCGGCGCCCTTGCGGTCCTCCAGCTTTGGCTCGGCCGCCCACATGAGGAAGTGGGAGACGTCTGCGGCCATCTGGTCGATGGTCGCCGGGGTGCCGTCGGCGTAGGCGACGCCGTCCTCGTAGAGCGGCTGGGCCATGGCGATGCCGTAGCCGGGGAAGTAGGCATTGAAATTCGAGACCTCGGCCAGGCCGAGATCCTCGATGCTCTCGATCGGCTGCGGCTGCACGGGCTCCAAGGGCCGCCGGGCCTGCTCACCGGCCTCCACCTTGTCGTTGTAGGCTTCCAGCTTGTCGTTGTACTCGGCCAGATCGGCTTCGTACTTCTCTTCGTTCTTCATCGTTTCGTGTTCGAAGATCGACTGCAGCACGGCGTCAGGGACAAGGTCTTCGTAGCCGGTCAGAATGCCGTGGATATGGTCGGCGCCGCCTGCGCGCGCCTTGGCCATCAGCGAGAGATCCGGTGGCACGGCGCCACTGTTGGCGGCTGCCGCCGCCTTCTCGTTCGGGAACGGCGCGGGGAAGTAGTCGGAGGCAGCGCCCGGTCGCTCGAACATCTCGCCATCGTCGTCCGGCCCGTCGGTGACCGTGTACTCGGCCGCAAAGGCCTTGATCTCGTCCTCGCTGTAGCCGAGGTCGGCGAGATTGCGGAACGCCACGTACTTCAGGCCATGGCATGACGAGCAGACCTCGCGATAGACCTGCAGTCCGCGCTGAAGGGACTGGCGATCATAGGTGCCGAAGGGTCCGTCAAAGCTCCACTCCAGCTTTGGCAGTGCCGGCCCCTCCTCGGCCGCCACGGCGGGCCCGGCAAGCGGCAGCGACGCGGATGCGGCAAGGGCCGCCAGGCCAAACAACAATCCCTTGCGCATCAGGCTTTCTCCATCGGCTTGGCAGGAGCCCCGGCCAGGGAGCCGCCGCCTTTCAATACCGGCTCGCTGATCGAGGTCGGCAGCGGCTTGGGCCGCTCGAACACGCCGAGCAGCGGCAGGACCACGAGGAAATGCAGGAAGTACCAGAAGGTCGCGATCTGGCCGGTGATCAGCCAGGCGCCCTCCGGCGGATTGGCCCCGACGAAGCCCAGCACCACCACGTCGATCGCCAGCAGCACGAAGAAAATGCGGAAGATCGGACGGAAGCGGCCGCTCTTGACCGGCGAGCGATCGAGCCAGGGCAGCACGAACAGCACGGCGATGGAGCCGAACATGGCGATCACGCCGAGCAGCTTGTCGGGGATCGCACGCAAGATGGCGTAGAACGGCAGGAAATACCATTCAGGCACGATGTGCGCCGGCGTCGCCAGTGGGTCGGCCGGAATGTAGTTGTCCGGATGGCCCATGTAGTTGGGGAGATAGAATATCACCGCCGCAAAGACGATCAGGAAGACCCCCATGCCGAAGGAGTCCTTCGCCGTGTAGTAGGGGTGGAAGGGGATCTTGTCCTGCGGGCCCTTGGGATCGATGCCAAGCGGGTTGTTGGAGCCGAACTGGTGCAGCGCCCAGATGTGCAGCACCACCACCGCCACGATGACGAAGGGCATCAGGTAGTGCAGCGCGTAGAAGCGGTTGAGCGTCGGGTTGTCGACGGTGAAGCCGCCCCACAGCCAGGTGACGATACCCTCGCCGAAGATCGGCACGGCGGAAAACAGGTTGGTGATAACCTTGGCGCCCCAGAAGCTCATCTGGCCCCAGGGCAGCACGTAGCCCATGAAGGCGGTCATCATCATCAAGAGCAGGATCACCACGCCAAGGATCCATAAGAGCTCGCGCGGCGCCTTGTAGGAGCCGTAGTAGAGGCCGCGGAACATATGGATGTAGACGACGATGAAGAAGAACGAGGCGCCGTTCATGTGGATGTAGCGCAGCAGCCAACCGAAGTTCACGTCGCGCATGATGCGTTCGACGGAATCGAAGGCATAATCGACGTGCGCCGTGTACTGCATCGCCAGCAGGATGCCGGTGACGATCATGATCACCAGCGTGAAGCCTGCCAGCGAGCCGAAGTTCCACATGTAGCTGAGATTCTTGGGCGCCGGGTAGCCGGCGCCGATCGAGTGATTCAGGAAGGAGAACACCGGCATGCGGTACTCGATCCACTTGATCACCCGGCTGTTGGTCTGAAAGCCGCTCATACCCGTAACTCTCCCCTTACCCGATCACGATGATGTTGTCGCCGGTGAACTGATACGGCGGCACAGGCAGGTTGAGGGGGGCGGGCCCCTTGCGGATGCGTCCGGAGGTGTCGTAGTGCGAACCGTGGCAGGGACAGAACCAGCCGCCGAAATCGCCGCGGCTCTGGCCTGTTCTCTGGCCCAGCGGCACGCAGCCCAGGTGGGTGCAGACGCCGATCACGATCAGCCATTCCGGCGTCTCGACACGGTCGGCGTCGGCTTGCGGATCGGGCAGAGACGCGATGTCGACATCCTCGGCCTGCTGGATCTGCGCTTGCGTGCGGTGGTCGATGAACACCGGATTGCCGCGCCAGGTCACGGTGACCCGCTGACCTTCGGCGATCGGTCCCAGATCGACCTCGGTCGACGCCAGGGCCAGCACCTCGGCCGAAGGATTCATCGAGTCGATCAGCGGCCAGGCCACACAGGCGGTGCCGATGGCACCCATGCCAGCAGCGGCCAGGTACAAGAAGTCGCGCCGCGTCTCGCCGGATTCGGCCTGCGCGGGAGTGGCGGTTTCTGCCATGCGTCTTTTCCCCTACGATCCCTCTTTTGGAGCCTTGGCGGAACAAGGCCCCGATCATTCCCGGCGGGCCCTTGCGGCCGCGGAATGACCTGCACCTTAATCGCGGGACAGGGCGCCGAGGATGCGGCATGCTGCCGCGCCCGGCGCCCGAGCGCCCCTTTGTGGGGCTCGATATAGAGGAAATTCCCGGCGAACGCAAAGCCCGTTAGCAGCGAGCAAAACGATAAGATTCGCCTATCCATAGAACCGATTAGCGACAAAGTTCTACCCGACCATGCGCCTCGCACTCTATCAGCCGGACATTCCCCAGAACTGCGGCGCCCTGATCCGTCTTGCGGCCTGCCTGGACGTCGGGCTGGACATTATTGAACCCTGCGGCTTCCTGCTGGACGACCGCCGCCTGAAGCGGGCCGGGCTCGACTACCATGCTCGCGCCGAGGTGCGCCGGCACCGCAGCTGGAGCGCGTTCTGGTCCGTTTTCCAGGCCTCGCGCCGGGACGGCGGGACAGCGGGACCGGCGGCGCGCCTGCTGCTGTTGACCACCGGGGGAGATCGGCCCTACACCGACTTCGCCTATGCGGCGCAGGACATCCTGCTGCTGGGCCGCGAATCGGCGGGCGTGCCGCAGGAGGTCCATGCGGCAGCGGAGGTCCGCCTGGTCATTCCGCTGCGCGCGGACTGCCGCTCGCTGAACGTGGCCCAGGCCGGCGCCATGGTCCTGGGCGAGGCCCTGCGCCAGACCGCCGGCTTCCCGGTCGCCGGAGACACCGCATGAGCGAGCGACGTGAGATTAGAGTGGACAAGCGATAATGACCGAAGCGGCCAACGGCGACATCACCGAAGCACGCAAGGCCCGGGCCAAGACATGGTTCGAGTCCCTGCGCGACGACATCTGCGGCGCCTTCGAGGGACTGGAGGACGAACTCGCCGGCGCCAATGCCGAACGCTTCGCCGAGGTCCCGCCCGGCCGTTTCGTGCGCAAGGCCTGGGACCGGCCCGACGGCGGGGGCGGCGTCATGGCGCTGATGCACGGCCGGGTCTTCGAGAAGGTCGGCGTCAACGTCTCCACGGTGCACGGGACCTTCTCGGCGGACTTCGCCAAGCAGGTCCCCGGCGCCGAGACGGACCCGCGCTTCTGGGCCAGCGGCATCTCGCTGGTGGCCCACCTGCGCTCGCCTCTGGTGCCGGCGGTCCACATGAACACGCGCCACATCGTCACCAGCAAGGCCTGGTTCGGCGGCGGCGGCGACCTCAACCCGATGTTTCCCGACGACCGCGATACCGCGGACTTCCACGCCGCCTTTCAGGCGGCCTGCGATCGCCACGATCCGACGTACTATCCGCGCTTCAAGCAGTGGTGCGACGAGTACTTCTTCATTCCCCACCGCGGCGAGGCGCGCGGCGTCGGCGGCATCTTCTACGACTACCTCGACAGCGGCGACTGGGAGGCCGACTTCGCCTTCACCCAGGACGTCGGGCGCGCCTTCCTGGCGATCTATCCGCAGCTCGTGCGCCGCCGCATGGCCGAGCCCTGGACCGCGGAGCAGCGCCGCCACCAGCTGTTCCGCCGCGGCCGCTATGCCGAATTCAACCTGCTCTACGACCGCGGCACCAAGTTCGGCCTGCAGACCGGCGGAAACGTCGAGGCCATCCTCATGAGCCTGCCGCCGGAAGCCGCCTGGCCGTAAGGCTCAGGTCCCCGGCGCGCGCGGGAGGTCGGGCGAGATGCGCGCGGAGATCTCGCGCAGACGTGCCAGGCAGGCCGCGCGGTCGGGCGTGAAGTCCTCGGCGATCCACCAGTCCTCCACCGCACGCAGCAGGCTGCCGACGTCAGGACCACTGCTGTATCCCAGTTTCAGCACGTCGGCACCGGCCAGCGGGAAGCGGCGCTGCCGCCACACCGCGGCGATGCCCAGCGCGGTCTGCAGCCCCGCCAAGACCGTCGCGCGCTGTGCCGGATCCGCAGCCAGCAGCCGGGCGCAGCCGATCACCAAGGCGGTGCGAAGCGTCGCCGCCCCGGCGCGATAGAGCGCGGTGGAAAGCGCATGGCGCACGACGGGATCGCCGCTGCCGCGGGTCAGCACAGCGGCGGCCTCGCCGAGCACCGCCTCCGGTTCGCCCAGCATCACCAGCTCCGCCGCCTCGGCGTTCGACAGCCGTAGGCGCTCGGCCACCCGGCGCGCCGATTCGGCGCCCGGCTCCAGCAGCGCGCCGAGGCGCAGCACCGGGTCCGCCACCTCCGGCAGGTCGAGTTGCAGCAGACAGTGCAGCACGGCGGTGTCGGTGATCTGCGGCAGGACCGCCGCCAGCAGACCGTCGCCGACCATGAGGTCGAGCACGGGCAGTGGGTCGGGAGCCTCCAGCAGGCGGAGGAGTTCGCTGCGGATGCGCTCGCCCGAGAGGCCGCCCAGCCGCGGCGCCAGTTCGCGCGCCACCGCCAGAGTCCCCGGGTCCGGCGGCACGAGGCCGTAGTGCGCCTGGAAGCGGAAGAAGCGCAGCAGGCGCAGGTAGTCCTCCCGGATGCGGTCGCGCGGGTTGCCGACGAAGCGCACGCGCCCGGCCGCCAGGTCGGCGCGGCCGTCGAAGGGGTCGAAGAGGCCTCCGTCGGGACGGCACGACAGCGCGTTGAAGGTGAGATCGCGGCGCGCGGCGTCGGCCAGCCAGTCGTCGGTGAAGGTGACCTTGGCGCGGCGGCCATCGGTTTCGACGTCCATGCGCAGCGTGGTGATCTCGAAGGGCCGGTGGCCGGAAACGGCAGTCACGGTGCCGTGGTCGAGGCCGGTGGGCACCACCTTGAGGCCGGCGGCGCGCAGCAGTTCCATCACCTTCTCCGGGCGATCCGGGGTCGCCAGGTCGACGTCCCTGACCGGCCGCCCGGCCAGGGCGTCGCGCACGCAGCCGCCGACGAAGCGAACCTCGGTCCCCTCCGCCGCAAGTGCCGCGATCACCGCCCGGGTCTCCGGGGCGGTCATCCAGTCCTGCGGTTCGATCCGCCCGGTCGCGCTGGCAACGCTCATGGAGTCCTTTATTCGCTGTGACATGTCGCCCGCAGCCTGACGACAGAGGTCGCCGCTGGCCACCCGTGGCCGGCAAGCGCACCCGCTTCGGCGTCATTCTACAGGGTGGCTCGGCACCACGACACCGTCGACCACGGACGGCGGCGCCAGCTTGGTGCCCGCCGGGTGGCCGGTCGAGACGTAGAGGTAGGCCAGCCCGGCCAGGCCCGCACAGAGGCCCAGCGTCAGCAGCCAGGGCCAGGGCGTTTCCCGCCAGTCCAGCGTGAGGACGCCAGCGGTCGCCTTGCGGCGCACCAGCCAGACCCAACCGAGGTAAATCAGGAAGGGCGCCACGAGTGGCAGCAGAACGGTCAGCAGAACGCGCAGCATGTCCGTTTTCCTATGACTCCAGGAGGTCCGAGGCCCGCAACAGGTCGCAGAGATTGGACAGAATGCCGGCGGTCGCCCCCCAGATGTAATAGTCGCCGAAGGGATAGGCATAGAAGAAACGTTCGGCGCCACGGAACACCCGGCTGTGCATCTCGCGGCTGGCCGGATCGAGGAAGAAGGCCAGCGGCACCTCGAAGATCTCATCGACCTCGCCGGCTTCGGCGCGCAGTTCGAAGGGCGGGCGCAGCAGGCCGACTACCGGCACGACGCTGAAGCCGGTGCGCACGAGATAGGTGTCGAGCCGCCCGATTAAGGTCACATGGCGGCGCGCAAGCCCGACCTCCTCCTCCGCCTCGCGCAGGGCGGCGGCTTCGGCGTCGCTGTCGCCGGGATCGATGCAGCCGCCGGGAAAGCTGATCTGTCCCGCGTGGTCCGGCAGGTGCGCGCTGCGCCGGGTCAGCAGCACCGTGAGTTCGCGCGGGCGGTCGATGATCGGCACCAGCACTGCCGCATCGCGCAGCGGACGCGCCGGTTCGTAGACTTCCGGATTGAGTTCCGGGTTGAGATCGTGGTCGCCGCGCAGCCCGGCAGCTGCCGCCGCCGGTCCGGTAGGAGCGCCGCGGATGCCCGGCGTCGGCAGCCGGCCCAGCCGCGCCAGCAGATCGTCGGCCCGCCGCTTCATGCCCGTCGGCGCCGCGTCATCGAGAGGATCCCAGGAGAAAGAACACACCATTGCTCCATACGCCGAGGCAGTCGGCCGGCGCCGCGATTTCCGCCGGGGGCGCCACCGCCAGTTCGGCCAGTTCGTAGTAGACCGGGCGCAGGATCAGCGCCTCCAACCGGTCGCGTACCAGGATATAAGGGCTGATCTCCCCCGTTGCAGGGTCTTCAACCACCCGTAGAGGATGCGCCGGGTCGGCCGCCACCCAATCGTCCAGATTCGTGCGAAAGGCAAGTATCTGGCCCCGCCCCTCGCCCCTTACGGAAAGTTCAACGGCGGTAAATGGGACATCCTCCACCTCGATGCGGCCGCGCTCCGCCGGGGTGCGCAGCCAAAAGCCACCGTCATCGTCCCGCCACAATACCGAGGCAAAGAGCTTCACGAGGGCTTTGCGGCCGATCGGCGCGCCTTCATGGAACCAAGTGCCGTCGCGGGCGATCCGGATGTCATAGGCCCCGGCCGGGCCTTCGGCGGCCGCGGTGGGGGTCCTTTCTGTCTGTCCTGACGACTGGTCAGCGGGCATGGAAAGACCTATCTTTATGGAAAGACCTATCTTTAAAGTCGAGATCGTGCGGTTGCTTGCGACCCGTCTGCGGGCAACGGCCCACCGGCCCTCCAAACAGCTGGGAGATGCTGTCCCGTGACGACGACCCCCTCCACCCTCTCTCCCGATGATGCCGCCGATGAAAAGCTCGCCAAACAGCTCGAGGAACTCGGCCACAAGCTCAGCCTTGTCCGCCAGTCTATCGGCCGAGTCATTTTCGGCCAACAGGAGGTGGTCGATCAAACGCTGATCACGCTGCTGGCCGGCGGCCATGGACTCCTGATCGGCGTCCCAGGCCTCGCCAAGACCCGCCTGGTGGAAACCCTCGGCACGGTGTTCGGCCTGGACGACAAGCGGGTGCAGTGCACACCGGACCTCATGCCGGCGGACATTCTGGGCTCGGAGGTGCTGGAGGAGAGCGACACCGGCCGCCGCTCTTTCCGCTTCATTCCCGGCCCGGTGTTCTGCCAGCTGCTGATGGCCGACGAAATCAACCGCGCCAGCCCGCGCACCCAGTCGGCCCTGCTGCAGGCCATGCAGGAGCGCCGCGTCACCGTTTCCGGCCACTCCCGCGACCTGCCGACGCCGTTCCACGTGCTGGCGACCCAGAATCCGCTGGAACAGGAAGGTACCTATCCGCTGCCCGAGGCACAGCTCGACCGCTTCCTGATGGAAATCGACGTCGGCTATCCGGAGATCGCGGCCGAGCGGCAGATGCTGATCGAGACCACTGGCGTGCAGCAGAACGAGGCCAGGGCGGTGATGACCGCCGAGGAGCTGATGCAGGTACAGCGCCTGGTGCGCCGCGTGCCGGTCGGCGAGAGCGTGGTGGAGACCATCCTCGCCATCGTGCGCAACGGCCGCCCGGAGTCGAGCGAACTGGAAGAGGTGCGCAGCCAGGTGGCCTGGGGACCCGGCCCGCGCGCCAGCCAGGCGCTGATGCTCGCGGTGCGCGCCCGTGCGCTGATGGACGGCCGCTTCGCCCCCTCGGTCGACGACGTGATGACGCTGGCCCATCCGGTGCTGAAGCACCGCATGGCGCTCAGCTTCGCCGCGCGGGCCGACGGCGTAACGCTCGACCACATCATCTCCCACCTCACCGCCCCTTATCAGTGATTGCTGCGGAGTCTCCGACCGGCCAATGACGAAGCCCCTCCCGCTGCGGCATCGTGCCGAGCAACTGGCCGCCACCTTGCCGCCGCTGTTGGTGGCTGCGGAGCGGGTTGCGGCCACTGTGGCGCAGGGCGTGCACGGCCGCCGCCGGGTCGGACAGGGCGAAACCTTCTGGCAGTACCGCCATTACGACCTCGGCGACCAGCCGCAGTCCATCGATTGGCGGCAGTCGGCGAAGTCGGATATGGTTTTCGTGCGCCAGATGGAGTGGGAAGCCGCCCAGTCGGTATGGCTCTGGCGCGACACCTCCGGCTCCATGGGCTGGACCTCCGACCGCAACCACCAGAGCAAGCGCGAACGCGCCGACTTGCTGGTCCTGGCGCTCTCGGTGCTGCTGATGCGCGGCGGCGAGCACGTCGCCCTGCTCGGTTCCGGCCTCAGGCCCTCGGCGAGCCGCGCCAACCTGACCAGGATCGCCGCTCTGGTGCAGAACGGCGAGCCGGCGACGGACAACCTGCCGCCGGCGCTGCCGCTGCCGCGCAGCGCGCAGTTGGTCTTTGTCAGCGATTTCCTGAGTCCGCTGGAGGACATCGACCGCGCCCTGCGCTATTACGGCGAAGGCGGCCAGCGCGGCGCCCTGCTGCAAGTGCTCGATCCGGCCGAGGAGAGCCTGCCCTATGGCGGGCGGGTGCGCTTCGACGGGCTGGAACAGGAGCCCTCCTGGCTGGTCTCGCGCGTCGAGGCGGTGCGCGGCGACTATGGCCGCCGGCTGCAGGCCCAGCGCGACGGCCTGCGTGACATCTGCCGGGCGCTGGGTTGGACCTGCGATTTCCATCGCTCCGACCAGCCGCCGCAGACCGCCCTGCTGCGCCTCTACACCACGCTGTCCCAGGCGGTCACATGCTGAACCTCGGCCTGCTCGCCTTCGCGCAGCCCTGGCTGTTGCTCGCCCTGGCCGGGCTGCCGGTGCTGTGGCTGCTGCTGCGCCTGACACCGCCGGCGCCGCGCCGCATGGCGTTCCCCGCCATCCGCCTGCTGGCTGGCCTCAAGGCGCCGGAGGAAACCCCGGCGCGCACGCCGTGGTGGCTGCTGCTGCTGCGCCTGCTCATCGTCACGCTGATCATCCTGGCGCTGGCCCAGCCGCTGCTCAATCCGGCGGCTCGGCTGGCCGGCAGCGGCCCGGTGGTGCTGGTGATCGACGACGGCTGGTCGGCGGCTCGTTTCTGGCCGGTCCGCCAGACTGCCGCCGCCAACCTGCTGGCCCAGGCCGAACGCGAAGATCGCCCGGTGGTGGTGCTGACCACGGCTGCCAGCGAACAGGACGCACCGCCCGAAGCCAGCGGCCTGCTGTCCGCTGCCGAGGCGCGCCGCTTGCTGCAAGGCCTGAAGCCAAAGCCCTGGCCGGCCGACCGCAGCGCCGCGCTGGCTGCCGTGCAGGACCTCGATCTGCCGGGCTCGGCTCATGTGGTGTGGCTCTCCGACGGCCTGGCGAGCCCCGAGAGCGATGCCCTGGCCACTGCCCTGCAGCGCCTCGGCAGCCTGCGTGTGCTGCGCGACGAGGGTGAGGGGCTCGCCCGCCTCGCCCTGGCGCCGGCAACCGAAGGCGTCGATCTCATCGCCCGGGCCCTGCGCGCCGATGCGGCGGGCGCCGGTGAAGCGGCCGTGCTGGCCATCGCCGGCGACGGACGCATCGTCACCAAGGCGCCGCTGGTCTTCGAGCCCGGCGAGCGCGAAGCCCGCGTCCTGCTCGATCTGCCGACCGAGATGCGCAACCGCATCGCCCTGCTCACCATCGAGGGCGAGACCACCGCCGGCGCCACGGTGCTGCTGGACGAGCGCTGGCGCCGCCGCCCGGTCGGCCTGGTGACCGCCGGCAGCCGGCAGGAGGCCCAACCCCTGCTGAGCGAGAGCTACTACCTGGAAAGCGCGCTGCAGCCCTTCACGGAGCTGCGCAAGGGCAACGTCGAGGAATTGTTGCAGCGGCAGCTCGCCGTCCTGGCGCTGCCCGACAGCGTCGTGCTCAGCGAGGACGAGCGCGGCCGCATCGCGGCCTGGGTCAACGAGGGCGGCCTGCTGCTGCGCTTCGCCGGGCCGCTCAGCGCCACCCGGGGGTCCGCCGACCAGCGCAGCGACGATCTGCTGCCGGTACGCCTGCGCGGCGGCGACCGCGTCCTCGGCGGCGCCCTCACCTGGGACTCCCCCGCGCGCTTCGCGCCCTTCGCTGCCGACAGCCCCTTCGCCGACCTCGAACTGCCCGACGACGTGGTGATCCGCCGCCAGGTGCTCGCCGAGCCCTCGCTGGATCTCGGCGAGAAAACCTGGGCTCGGCTGATCGACGGCACGCCGCTGGTCACCGCCGACCGGCGCGGCGACGGCTGGCTGGTGCTGTTCCACACCACCGCCAACACCGACTGGTCGAACCTGCCGATCTCCGGCCTCTTCGTGGAGATGCTGCGCCGGGTGATGGGAGTCAGCCAGGGCGTCGGCGCGGGCGGCGGCGGCGAGGCCCTGCCGCCGCTGGAGACCATGGACGGCTTCGGCAGCCTCGGCACGCCGCCGGCCACGGTGCTGGCGCTGGAAACCGGCGAGGACGCCGAAAGTGGCGTCGGGCCGCGCCATCCGCCGGGCTACTACGGCAACGACAGCCTGCGCCAGGCCCACAATCTCAGCAGTTTCCTGTCTCAGCTGGAGCCGCTCGGCCGGCTGCCTAGCGGCACCACGGCGAGCCTCTACCAGGAAAGTCCCGAACAGGACCTGAAACCCTGGCTGCTCGCCGCTGCGCTGTTGCTCGCCCTCGCCGACCTGCTGATCTCGCTGGTGCTGCGCGGCCTGCTGCGCCCGGCGCGCGGTGCCGTGATGCCCAGCCTCTGCCTCGGCCTCCTGCTCGCCGGCCTCACCCTCGCCCCATCCGCCCAGGCGCAGCAGAGCGACGACGTGCGCGCTCTTGAAGCAACGCTGATGACCCGCTTCGCCTACGTCCTGACCGGTGACGACGCGGTCGACGAGATCAGCCGTGCCGGCTTGCTCGGCCTCACCCGCGTGCTGGAGCGCCGCACCTCGGTGGAGGCCGGCCTGCCGCTCGGGCTTCGGCTGGGGCGCGACGACATGGCCTTCTTTCCGCTGGTCTACTGGCCGATCACCCAGACGCAGCCGACGCTGAGCCGCGCGGCGGTAGACCAGGTGAACCATTTCCTGACGCATGGCGGCACCATCCTCTTCGACCTGCGCGAGGCCAGCGGCGGTGCCCAGATCTTCGGCGGCGGCAGCCGCGGCACCCAGGACCTGCAGCGCCTTACCCAGGGCATCACCATGCCGCCGTTGGAGCCGGTACCGACCGACCACGTCCTGCGCAAGGCGTTTTATCTGATGGAGGACTTCCCCGGCCGCTTCGTCGGCGGCACGCTTTGGCTGGAGGCGCTGGGCGAGAACGTGAACGACGGCGTCACCTCTGTGCTGGTCGGCAGCAATGACTGGGCCGGCGCCTGGGCCGTCAACGAACTCGGCCGTCCCCTGAACGCCGTGGTGCCGGGCGGGCCGCGCCAGCGCGAGATGGCCTACCGCTTCGGCATCAATCTCGTGATGTACGCGCTGACCGGCAATTACAAGGCCGACCAGGTGCACGTCCCCTTCATCCTGGAGCGGCTCGGCCAATGAACGCCATGACCCTGCAGTGGGCGCCGCTGCTGCCGCTCTATCTCATCGCCGGGCTGGCAGTCGCCGCCTTTATCCTGTTCGCCCTCGCCCTGTGGCGCCGCGCCGCCGGCGCGTGGTGGCGCGGCGGTGCTTTCGCCGTGCTGCTACTGGCCTTGGCCAACCCGTCGATTATCGAGGAGCAGCGTGACCCGCTGAGCGACGTGGTCTTTGTCGTCGCCGACGAGAGCGCCAGCCAGGAGATCGAGGCGCGCGGCAGTCAGACCGAGCAAGCGGTCTCCCACCTGCTGACCCAGATCGGCGCCCTGGAGGCCACCGAGGTGCGGTTGATTCGCGCCGGCGACACCCTGGGCGCGCTCGACGTCGAGGGCACGCGCCTCTTCGCGCCGCTGCGCCAGGCGTTGGCGAAGGTGCCGCGCCAGCGCGTTTCCGCAGTCATCCTGGTCAGCGACGGCCAGATCCACGATCTGCCGGACTCCCTGGAAAGCCTCGGCATCGACGCGCCGCTGCACCTGCTGCTGACCGGCCGCCCCGACGAGGGCGACCGCCGCCTTACCGTCATCCAGGCGCCCTCTTTCGGCATCGTCGGCAATCAGCTGACCCTCACCCTCAGGGTCGACGACCTGCCGGCCGGCCCCACCGGCGGCCGCGCCCGCGTGGTGCTGCGCCAGGACGGCGTCGCCACCCAAGGCATCGACGCGCGCGTCGGCGTCGAAGAGGAGATGACCTTCGAGATCGACCGCCGCGGGGCCAGCGTGCTGGAGATCGAGGTCCAGCCGGGACCCGAAGAGTTGACGCTGGCCAACAACCTCGCCGCCGTGGTGGTCAACGGCGTACGCGATCGCCTGCGGGTGCTGCTGGTTTCCGGCGAACCCCATGCCGGCGAGCGGGCCTGGCGCAACATCCTGAAGTCCGACCCTTCGGTCGACCTGGTGCACTTCACCATTCTGCGGCCGCCGGAGAAACAGGACGGCACCCCGATCCGCGAGCTGTCGCTGATCGCCTTCCCGACGCGCGAGCTCTTCGAGGTGAAGCTCGACGAGTTCGACCTCATCATCTTCGACCGCTACCGCCGGCGCGGCGTGCTGCCCAGCATCTACCTGGAAAACGTCGCCAACTACGTGGAGAATGGCGGCGCCCTGCTGGAGGCCGGCGGGCCAAGCTTCGCCACGCCGCTGTCGCTCTACCGCACGCCGCTCGGCCGCGTGCTGCCGGCCGAACCGACCGGACAGGTCTTCGAAACCGGCTTCCACCCGCGGATCACCGATCTCGGCGACCGCCACCCGGTCACCGCCGGCCTCGACGGCGGCGGCGGCGCGGATGCGGCGCCCACCTGGGGCCGCTGGTTCCGCCAGATCGAGGGCGAGACCGACCGCGGCAACATCCTGATGCACGGCCTCGACCAGAGCCCGCTGCTCATCCTCGATCGTTTCGGCGAGGGCCGCGTGGCGCAGATCATGAGCGATCACATGTGGCTATGGTCGCGCGGCTTCGAGGGCGGCGGCCCGCAGGCCGAGCTGCTGCGCCGAATCTCCCACTGGCTGATGAAGGAGCCGGACCTGGAGGAGGAG
The DNA here is from genome assembly GCA_009377535.1 of Kiloniellaceae bacterium. Lineage (GTDB taxonomy): Bacteria > Pseudomonadota > Alphaproteobacteria > Kiloniellales > Kiloniellaceae > Pelagibius. The sequence continues at coordinate 78,029 of WHTV01000001.1, read as the reverse complement.
GACCTGCGCGCCGAGGTGCGCGGCGGCCAGTTGCAGATCACCCGGCGCTCGCTCGCCGTCGAGGAACCCGAGGTCAGCGTGACGCTGCCTTCGGGCGAACTCCAGAAGCTGCGCCTCTCCCCCGCCGGCCCGGGCAGCACCAGCGGCACCCTGGCCGTCGAGGAGAACGGGCTCTACCGCATCACCGACGGCACGCTGACCACGCTGGCCGCCGTCGGCCCGCTGAATCCCCTGGAACTGCGCGATCCGCGCTCCACCGGTGCCCTGGCCGAACCCCTGGTGGAGGAGAGCGGCGGCACCGTCCGGCGCATCGCCGGTGCCGAGCTGCCGGGCCTGCGCAAGGTCGCCGCCGACCGCGACCGCTTCGGCCGCGACTGGATCGGCCTCAAGCGCGGTGACGGCTACGTCGTGACCGGCGTGTTGCAGATCCCCGTCCTTCCGGCCTTGTTGGTGCTTTGCCTCAGCCTCGCGGCTGCGGTATTAGCATGGCAACGCGAGGGACACTGACCGAGACTGTCTTCATCATGCGCCGCTCGAAGTCCAAGGCTCCGCTGACGAGCCCGATCATGCTGCTCGTCTTCGTGATCATCTGCCTGGCCGCCGGGCGTCTCGGCGCGGCCTTTACCGAGCCGGCGCTGGAAAGCTGGTACCGCGACCTCGCCAAGCCGGGCTGGACGCCGCCCGACATCGTCTTCCCGGTCACCTGGTCGCTACTCTTCGTCGTGATGGGGATCGCCGCCTGGCTGGTGTGGAAGACGGCCGAGCGCGGAGAGGCCCGCCTGCCGCTTACCCTCTTCTTCGGGCAGCTGGTGATCAACGTGTTGTGGTCGTTTTCCTTCTTCGGCCAGCGCGACCCTTTCCTGGGACTGGTCAACCTCGGCGCCCTGCTCCTGGCGGTGATTCTCACCACCATCGCCTTCTCGCGCGTGTCCGCGGTGGCGGGCTGGCTGTTCCTGCCCTACCTGCTGTGGCTCGGCTACGCCGGTGCGCTCAACTTGGCGATCTGGCGCATGAACCCCTAATACCAAGGGATCATTATTTACCTCCCTTGGTATAAGCCATCAGGCGACCGAGCGGCGAACCCGCCTCCGGCGGGCCGGCTTGGCCGCGGCCGGCGCCTGGGAGCCCGCCTTGCCCCGCGCGATGACGCCGTGCACCCCCGCGAGCGCCCCGACGACCAGTTCAGTCACTTGGAAACGCTCCGGCTCGACCGGCCCCGCCAGGCAGAGGCCCTGAGCCGACGCCGGAATGAAACCGAAGGAGCGGTAGTAGCTCGGATCGCCCACCACCACGCAGAGGGCATGCCCGGCCGCCTGCGCGGCTTCGAGGCTGTGGCGCACCAGCGCCTTGCCGATGCCGCGGCCCTGCAGCGCCGGCTCCACCGCCAGCGGCCCCAGGAGGATGGCCGGTGTGCCGGCGATCTCGATGGGCCAGTAGCGGATCGAGGCGAGGAAGCTGCCGTCGTCATCGATGGCCGAAAAGCACAGCTCGGGCAGCGGGTCGAGGTTCTCGCGCAGCCGGTAGACGGTCTTGCGGGTGCGGTCGAAGCCGAAGGTCCGGTCGAGCAGGGGAGTGATCAGCGCGGCGTCTTGCGGCCGCTCGGGCGCGATGGTGAAGCTCATGATCTCTGTTCCAGGCGGGCCGCCCCAGGTGTCGTAGTCGTACGGGGCGGCCGAGGTTGACGGCAGGCCGAAGGCCGCGCGGAAAAAGCGCGGATCAGCGTCGTCGTCGCAGTCGGGCCTGGATGATCATGGAGTCTGTCTATCAGCCGGATCATTAAAGTCGGGTGAATAACACAATCGGGCGCGGGGCGATAGTCTCCAGTGCGCAGATCGCGCGCCACGCCCTCAATCGCCCCGTATTGCGCGCGCCGGTGCGGCCAGCGCGTCGAGGCCGGCGTCCCAGTAGGGCTCCGGGCCGAAGCGACCGGCCAGGAAGTCGACGAAGACCCGCACCTTCACCGAGAGATTGCGGCTGTGCGGGTAGACTGCATGGATGCCCTGGTCGGGCAGCGGAAAGCCGGGCAGCACCACCTCCAGCCGGCCGTCGCGCAGATGCGGGCCGACGATGAAGGTCGGCAATCGGGTGATGCCCATGCCGCCGAGGGCGGCGCTGCAGAGCACGTCGCCGTTGTTGGCGATCAGCGGCCCTGTGACGGCGATGGATTGCCGCCCGCCGGGCCCAATCACCATCCACTCCCGCGGCGTGTCGTTGTTGGCGTAGAGCAGGCAGTCGTGCCCGGCGAGGTCCTCGGGCCGCGCGGGCCGGCCACGGCGGTCGAGATAGCCGGGGCTGGCGCAGAGCACGGCACGACAGGGCGCGATGCGGCGGGCAACGAGGCTGGAGTCCCGGAGGTCGCCGATGCGCAGGGCGACGTCGTAGCCCTCCCGGATCAGATCGACGAAGCGATCGTTCATCGCCGCCTCCACGATGATCTGCGGAAAGCGCGCGTGGAAGGCGGGGATCGCGCCACTCAGGTGCAGGAACCCGAAGGACATCGGCGCGTTCAGCTTCAAGAGCCCGCGCGGCGCCGCCGCGAGGTTGCTGACCGCGCGCTCAGCCGTCTCCGCTTCGTCCAGCACACGCCGGCAGGCGGCATGGAAGGCGGTCCCCGCTTCGGTCAGGGAGAGCCGCCGCGTGGTGCGGTTCAGCAGCCGCACGCCAAGACGGTCCTCCAGGCGGCCGACCTGCTTGGAGACCGCCGACTTGCTGAGGCCGAGGCGCCGGGCCGCCGCCGAGAAGCCCTCAGCCTCGACCACCTCCGCGAAGACCTCCATTTCATCCAGACGGGCCAGTATTTGTTTCCTCAAAGAAACAATATTGTTCCAAATCTCACTATTAATATCAAAATGAGAACGACTTAACTATCCCTCATCGCCGCCGCCAGCGGGCGGACAGCGAGAGCAAGCCAACTAAGCCAGTAAGGGGAAATCCTGCCATGACCAACGTCCTCGTCCTCTATTACAGCAGCTACGGCCACATCGAAACCATGGCCGGGGCCGTTGCTGAGGGCGCCAAGAGCGTCGCCGGCACCGAAGTGACGGTGAAGCGGGTGCCGGAACTGATGCCGGAAGAGGTCGCCAAAAAAGCTGGCGTGAAGCTCGACCAGGTAGCGCCGATCGCCAAGCCCGAGGAACTCGCCGACTACGACGCCGTGATCTTCGGCACGCCGACCCGCTTCGGCAACATGGCCGCGCAGATGCGCAACTTCCTCGACCAGACCGGCGCGCTGTGGATGAAGGGATCGCTGGTCGGCAAGGTCGGCAGCGTCTTCGCCTCCACCGCCACCCAGCACGGCGGCCAGGAGACCACCATCACCTCCTTCCACACCACCCTGCTGCACCAGGGCATGGTGATCGTCGGCCTGCCCTACACTTGCCAGGAGCAGATGACCCTGGACGAGATCGCCGGCGGCTCGCCCTACGGCGCCACCACCATTGCCGGCAGCGACGGCAGCCGCCAGCCGAGCGAGAAGGAATTGACCATGGCGCGCTTCCAGGGCCGTCATGTCGCCGAGATTGCCGCCAAGCTGGCGGCCTGACGCAGGCGCCGGATTGAACGACGCCGCAGGAGCAAGACGATGATCGAGATCAAGTCCTTCGACCGGCTGGGGCGCTTCGACAACGACTGGCTGTCGGCGCGCTACCATTTCAGCTTCGCCAACTACTATGACCCGAAGCGGATGGGTATCGGCAGCTTGCGCGTGTGGAACGACGATACCATCCGCCCCGGGACCGGCTTCGACCTGCACGGCCACCGCGACATGGAGATCATCACCTACGTGCGCCGCGGCGCCATCACGCACCAGGACCACCTCGGCAACACCGGGCGCACCACGGCCGGCGACGTGCAGGTGATGTCGGCGGGAACCGGCATCATGCACGCCGAGTTCAACCGGGAGGACGAGGCGACGCAGATCTTCCAGATCTGGATCGAGCCGGCGGTGCATGGCGTGGCGCCGCGCTGGGAAACCCGCAGTTTCCCCAAGGCCGGGCGCGAAGGCCAACTGGTGCCGCTCGCCTCCGGCCGCAAGGACGACGCCAGCTCAGGCGACGGGGGCGCCCTGCCGATCTACCAGGACGCCGCCATCCTCGGCGCCACGCTGACCGCCGGCCAGTCGGTCACCCACGCCCTGCTGCCGGGCCGCAAGGCCTACCTGGTGCCGGCGACCGGCCGCATTGCGGTGAACGGCAAGATCGCCGCCGCGCGCGACGGCGTGGTCCTGGAGGACATCGAGGAAGTGACGATCACCGCCGAGGAGGATGCGGAGATCCTGCTCGCCGACGTCGCCTGAAGCGAAAGATGAGCAAGAGGAGAATACCATGGGACTGCTGATCGACGGCGTCTGGCACGACAAGTGGTACGACACCAAGAAGTCCGGTGGCCGATTCGAACGCCAGGAGAGCGCCTTCCGCAACTGGATCACGGTCGACGGCAGCGCGGGACCCGGCGGCGAGGCCGGCTTCAAGGCGGAGGCAGGGCGCTATCATCTCTACGTCTCCCTCGCCTGCCCCTGGGCGCACCGCACGCTGATCTTCCGCAAGCTGAAGGGGCTGGAGGAAATCATCCCAATTTCGGTGGTGCACTGGCACATGGGCGCGGAGGGCTGGGCCTTCGAGCGCGGTCCCGGCACCCTTCCCGACAGCGTCAACGGCGCCGAGAAGCTGCACCAAGTCTACACCAAGGCGCTGCCGGACTACACCGGGCGCGTCACCGTGCCGGTGCTGTGGGACAAGCTGCGCGAGACCATCGTCAGCAACGAGTCCGCCGAGATCATCCGCATGTTCAACAGCGCCTTCGACCGCCTCACCGGATCGAGCCTCGATTTCTATCCGCAGCACCTGAGGAAGGAGATCGACACGGTCAACGAGGCCGTCTACCACAAGGTCAACAACGGCGTCTACAAGTGCGGCTTCGCCACCGAGCAGCAGCCCTACGAGGAGGCCTTCGACGCGCTCTTTGCGACGCTGGACGACCTGGAGCAGCGCCTGTCGCGCCAGCGCTACCTGCTGGGCGACCGCCTGACCGAGGCGGACTGGCGCCTCTTCACCACCCTGGTGCGCTTCGACCCGGTTTACTACGGCCATTTCAAGTGCAACCTCCGGCGCCTCGTCGACTACCCCAACCTGTGGAACTACGCGCGCGACCTTTACCAGGTGCCGGGCGTCGCCGAGACCGTGAACTTGCACCACATCAAGCACCACTACTACGGCAGCCACACGGCGGTGAACCCCAGCGGCATCGTGCCCAAGGGCCCGGCCATCGACTTCGCCGCCCCGCACGACCGCGAGTCCCTGAAGGCGGCATAGCTCACCTTCTCCTCCCCGCTGCAGGGCAAGGCAGAACTCACAGATCGAAGTCGGCGACCAGCGGGGCGTGGTTGGAGCGCGGGTCGTCTTCGGCCATCGACAGCTCGTCGGGCAGGCCGTCGTTGTCGGCCGCGACGCCGCGGCAGCGCACCGCCAGTGCGGCCGAGCAGAGGATGTGGTCGAGCATACGCCGGCGCCCGCCGTGCAGCACGGTGAAGCGGCGTGCCTCGGGCAGGCGTCCCTCCAGGGCTTGCAGAGCGCGGCCGGACAGCGCGGCGTTGCCGCTGTCCTCCACCGTCGCCTGCAGGATGCGCGAGGGCGTTTCCTCCTCGCCTGCGTTGAGGTCGCCGCAGACGGCGACCAGCGCCTGGGGTTCCGCGTCGAAGATCTGCTCGACCAACAGCCGTGCCTCCAAAGCCTGGCCGCTGCGCTTCAGCGTGGCGGCGAAATAGCCCTCGGCCCAGCCGGCCAAAGACCCCCAAGACTGCGCCGAAAGCTTCTGGCCGGGGATCGGCGACGCCAGCGGGCTGCGCAGGTGCAGGTTGACGACGTGCAGCGGCGCGCCGGAAGGCAGCTCGAAGACCGCATACAGCAGCGGGCGATCCCACTCCAGAGCGAGGTCGCGGGCCTCCGCCGGCGCGGCGGTCAGCGAGCGATAGGGCAGCGGCGGCACCAGCCGATGGCGCAGCGCCTCGCTTTCCCGCGCCGGCCAGCGGCTGAGAATGATCAGGTTGTGGACGTCGGCCACGCCCTTGCCGTCCACGCCGGCGCTCGCCACGAGGTGGAAGTTGCGGTAGGCGGTGCCCTCGAGCAGGCGCGTCAGCGCGGTGAGCTCGCGCCCCGCACTGTCGGCGACATGCTGGCCGTTGACCTCCTGCAGGCAGAGAATGTCGGCCCGCAAGCGATCGAGCTGCGGCCCGAGCACTGTCGCGCGGTGCGCGAAGACGGCCGCACCGTCCGGCGCCAGGTCCAGGCTTTCCAGGTTGAAGGTGGCGATGCGCATGGTCGCTTCCAGCAAACGTTGGGCTTCAGGAACCTGTCCGCCCTTCGCTTGTGCCCGAACGACCCGGCGCGAGTCCAGCCCCGGAAGTGTCGGGCGGCCCGAAAGCGTTGGCGCAGGGGGCCGCTGGCTCTAGACTGAGTGGCAGCGAAAGCGCGACATGGGGAAAGGCCCTTGGGCGGTTCCAAGCTGGATATCTGGCACTCGGAAGACGAGCCGCGCCTCGGTGCCGTGCTGGCCGAATGCTGGCATCTGCTGGCCGACGGCGTCGCCGACCCGCAGCACGACTTTCACCTGACCGCGCTGGCCACCACGCACGCCGGGCTCGGCTGCACCCTGCGCACCGTGGTGCTGCGCAAGGTCGATCCTGTCGCGCGCGAGCTGTGGTTCTACACCGACCTGCGCAGCCGCAAGATCGGCGAGATCCAGAACGACCCGCGCATCGCGCTGCTGTTCCACTCGCTGAGCGACGATACCCAGCTGCGCGTGCAGGCCGCGGCGACCATCCATCATCGAGATGGCCTGGCCGAGACGGCCTGGTGCGGACTGACGCCGCGCCGGCGCCGCGACTACCTGATCTCCGGACCGCGCGGCCTGCCCTGGGCCTGGGCGACCTCCGGCCTGCCCGCCGAGCTCGAGGTCCGCGACCCCAGCGAGACGGAAAGCGAAGCGGGGCGGCTGAACTTCGCCGTGGTGGTCTGCCACATCGGGCAGATGGACTGGCTCTTCCTCACGCCCCACGGCCACCGCCGCGCCAACTTCTCCTGGAACGACGAGGGCCGGCTGCAGACCAGCTGGCTGGTGCCATGAACCGGATGTGGAGCGGGCAGGCGTTCAGCGTCTCCCATGCCGATGACGGCAAGTTCGTGGGCGAAGGCCTGCGGGCCTTCTTCGAGTACCGTGATCTCGGCATCGCCGGAGCCACCGGCGGCCAGTTCGGCGCCCATGTGATCCGCGCCGTACCAGGGCGGGAGTCTCCCGCCGCCTGGCACAAGCACGACCTGGCATTCCAGATGGTCTATGTGACCCGGGGCTGGGTCGTCTTCGAATATGAAGACAGCGGCGAGCATGTGCTGCGCGAAGGCTCCTGCGTGCTGCAGCCGCCGGGCATCCGCCACCGCGAACTGCGCCATTCCGACGATCTGGAGCTGATCGAGATCACCGCCCCCGCCGACTTCGCCACCCACGACGCGGACGCGCCGTAACAGCCCGGCCTGCCGCCGCGAGATGGGCCCTCGGGCAAAGGCCTAAGGCATTCACACGATCTCTGTCGTTCCTTCGGTCGTCATCCCGGACAAGCGAGTGCAAGCGAGCGCGATCCGGAATCTACCGACGGGCCAGGCGCCCGGCCCGTCCATGGGCCCTCGCATCAAGTGCGAGGGTGACGATTGGGGAGCGGCACCGCTGGTGCGACCCTCACTCAGAACGACGAGTTCGGCTGCGTGAGGAACTCGAGTTCGTCCTCGGTGCTTTCGCGACCGAGGATGGCGTTGCGGTGGGGAAAGCGACCGAAGCGGGCGATGACGTCGCGGTGGCGCTCGGCGTAGGGGAGAAACTCACCGCCGCCCTCGATCACCGCAAAAAGGGCGACGGAGTCCTGCTGGTCCTTCAGGTTCTCGCTGTGCTCGAGCGGCAAGTACAGGAACACCCGCTCCACACCAGCCAAGGCCTTGTCGAAGCCCTCCTTCAAGGCGTGACGCGTGACCTCGCGCGCCAGGACATCGCTGGCGAAGGCGCGCGGTGTGCCGCGGAAGGCGTTGCGCGGTACCTGGTCGAGCAGCAGGCAGAGGGCGAGGCAGCCGCGCGGCTCGCGCCGCCAGTCCGCGAACTTCCCGAGGCGCGCCGCCTCGAAGTGCGACAGCAGCACGCGGCGTACTTCTCGGTCGAAAGCCTCGCTGGCCTCGAACCACTGCGCCTCGCGGCCCGCGGCGAACCAGAAGTCGAGCACGTCGTCGAGCGCGCTCATGCCGCCGCCTGCAGGTTCTCGAGCACCCGCCGCGTCACCTCGAGCGTGCCGGCGGTGCCGCCGAACTCGCAGGGCTTGAGGTCGCCGCCGGCATAGGCGCGGTCGACCGCGCCGGTGATGAGGCGCGCCACCTGTCCGGCCTTGGGCTCGTTGTGCCGCTCGGCCAGCCAGTCGAGCATCATGGCGGCGGAGAGGATCGTCGCCGTCGGGTTCGCCTTGCCCTTGCCCGCGATGTCGGGCGCACTGCCGTGGCAGGGCTGGAAGACCGCGCGCTCGTGGCCGATGTCGCCGGAAGGCGCCATGCCGAGCCCGCCCATGAGGCCGGCCGCCAAGTCGGACAGGATGTCGCCGTACATGTTCTCGGTCACCATCACGTCGAAGCTCCAGGGATGCTTGATGAGGTCGAGCGCCATGGCATCGACGTAACGATGCCGCGCCGCGACGCCAGGAAACAGTTTCGCGCGCTCGTCGAAGATGCGCCGGAAGAACACCATACTGCCGAGCACATTGGCCTTGTCGACGCAGGTCAGCGTGCCCGCGTAGCCCTTGGTCTTGCGCTGCTCGGCCAGCTTGAAGCAGAAGTCGAAGAGGCGCTCGCAGGCGGCGCGAGTGATCACCTGAACGTCGCGCGCCTCATCCTCGGTCTGCTCGGTCTTGCCGCGCGCCGCGAAGAGCCCCTCGGTCTGCTCGCGCACCAGCACGAAGTCGACCCCGGCGGCGCGCGCATCGGCCAGCGGCAGGGGCGAGCCGGGGATCGGACGCACCGGGCGCACGCCGGCGAAGAGGCTCCAGCGCTCCCGCAGATCGACCTGCGGCGCGACTTCGCGGCCGTCGGGATAGCGCACCTCCGGCAGGCCCATGGCGCCGAGCAGGATGGCGTCCGCCGCCTCCGCCGCCTCCACGGTCTCCTCGGCAATGGCGACGCCACGGTCCCGATAGACGAGGGCGCCCGCCTCCAGGGTCGTAAAGTGCAGCTTGAAGCCGCCGACCGCCATACAAGCCGCCGCCAGCACATCGAGGCTCGGCACGATGACCTCGGGGCCGATCCCGTCGCCCGGCAACACGGCGATGTGAAACTCCACCATGGGGACGCGCGTTCCTTTCTTCTATAGGTCCAGGCCGCTCTTCTATAGGTCCAGGCCGCGCCTTGCCTGAACGGCCTTACGTGAAGGAGGCGACTATAGTAGCTTCCAGTCGCCCTTTGCCAGGAGGCTGTCGTTGTCCCTTTCAGAACCCTTGCTGCCACTCTCCGAGGTGAACTTCCTGGGCGCCGGGCTCATCAGGCCGGAATGCCTGCTCTGCACCTCCGACGGCGTCATCTACAGCGCCGACGGGCGCGGTGGCGTGGCGCGCAGCAGCGCCTTGGGCACGCAGGAACTCTGCCAGGCCGCCGGCGGGGCCGAGGCGATCCGACCTAACGGCATCGCCCTGCAGCGCGACGGCTCTTTCCTGGTCACCAACCTGAACGACGCCGGCGGCCTCTTCCGCCTCGACCGCGACGGGCGCCTCAACGATGTCCTGCGCAGCATCGATGGCATCGACCTGCCGGCCACCAACTTCGTGCTCATCGACGACCGCGGGCGCGTCTGGGTCACCGTCTCCACACGCCGGAGCCCGCGCGCCCTCGGCTACCGCCGCGACGTCGCCGACGGCTTCATCGTGCTGATCGACGGCAAGGGCGCGCGTATCGTCGCCGACGGCCTCAACTACACCAACGAGCTTCAAGTCGACCGCCACGGCGAACATCTCTACGTGGCCGAGACCTTCGGCCGCCGCCTGACCCGCTTCCGCATCCGGCGCTTCGGCGACCTCAGCGAGCCGACAGTCGTCACCGAGTTCGCCGCCGGCACCTTTCCCGACGGCCTCGCCATGGACATCGACGAGCACCTTTGGGTCACTTCGCCGGTTTCCAACCGGGTGATCCGCGTGGCGCCCGATGGCGCCCAGACCCTGATCCTGGAAGACAGCGACCCTGGCCACTTGGCCGAGGTGGAGGCCGCCTACCAAACCGGCAGCATGGGGCCTGCGCACCTCGACCAGGTGCGGAGCACCAAGCTGGGCAATCTCTCCAGCCTCGCCTTCGGCGGACGCGATCTGCGGACCGCCTTCCTGGGCAGCCTGCTCGGCGACCGCATCGCCTTCTTCCGCGCCCCGGTCATGGGCCGCCCGCCGGTGCATTGGCACTTCAACACCTGAAGGCAGCAACGCCTAGGGCACGGCCAGCCCATGCAGGCTGAACAGGCCGTCGGGATCGCGCCATTGCGCCAGCGGCCGCCAGCCGCCGCGGCGCGCCAGCGCAGCGAAGCTCTCGCCCGTGTACTTGTAGGAATTCTCGGTGTGGATCGACTCGCCCTCGGCAAAGTCGAAGCGCCTGCGGGCGATGCTCACCTGCTGGCGCCGGCGGCTCACCAGGTGCATCTCGATGCGTGCCTCAATGGCATTGTAGCGCGCTTCGTGACCAAAGCCGGCGAGATCGAAGTCGCCGCCCAGCTCGCGATTGATGCGATGCAGGAGGTTGAGGTTGAACGCGGCCGTGACGCCCCCGGCGTCGTCGTAGGCGGCCAGCAGGCGCTCTTCGTCCTTCTGCAGGTCGGCACCGACGAGGAAGCGCGCGTCGGGGCCGAGCAGGCGGCGCGCCCGCTCGAGAAAGGCCGCCGCCGCCGCCGGTTCGAAGTTGCCGATGGTGGAGCCGGGAAAGAAGCCGACGCGCCTGCCCTGCGGCACCGCCGGCGGCAGCGTGATCGCCGAGGTGTAGTCGGCATGCAGCGGAATGACGGGAGTCGGGTAATCCGCCGCCAGCCCTGCGGCCGCCGCCTTCAGATGCTCGCCGGAAATGTCGATCGGCACGTAGGATCTCAACTCCGGCAAGGCGTCCAGCAGGATGCGCGTCTTCACCGAAGCGCCGCTGCCGAACTCGACGAGCGTGGCTTGCGGGCCGACGAAGCGGGCGATGGCTTCGGCATGGGCGGTCAGCAGCGCGGTCTCGGCGCGCGTCGGATAGTACTCCGCCAGCCCGGTGATGCGGTCGAACAGCCGCGAGCCGCGTGCGTCGTAGAAGTACTTGCTCTCCAGCGTTTTTGGGGCCGCGGCGAGACCGGCGATCACGGAGCGGCCGAAGTCCGTGCCGGCGGCGTGCTCCTCTGACGCCGCGACCTGGGGGGCGAAGCTGCGGACGATCTCGCTCATGACCTGTCCTTTGCGAGGCGCAAGCCGGTGAACTGCCAGCGCTGATGGGGATAGAAGAAGTTGCGATAGCTGGGGCGCAGCTGCGCGTCGGGCGTCACGCAGGAGCCGCCCCGCAGGACGAACTGGCTGCACATGAACTTGCCGTTGTACTCACCCACCGCCCCCTCCGGCGCGCGGAAGCCCGGGTAGGGTCCGTAGGCGCTCTGCGTCCATTCCCAGACGTCGCCGTAGAGCTGATCCGGCCGGTCGGCCGTGCCGGTGCCGGCCTGCGGCATGAGGACATCGCTGCCGAGCAGGTTGCCGGCCACCGGCAGGCCCGCGACGGCGACCTCCAGCTCCGCCTCCTTGGGCAGGCGCGCGCCGGCCCAGCGGGCATAGGCATCCGCCTCGAAGAGGCTGACGTGGCAGACCGGCGCCTGCGGGTCGACTTGGCGGCGGCCGAGCAAAGTCATCGCGGTCCACAGGCCGTCGGCCGCCTCCTCCTCCCAATAGAGCGGCGCCCGCCAGCCCTCCGACTGCACCGTCGCCCAGGCGTCCGACAGCCAGAGATTCGCATTTTCGTAGCCGCCGTCTGCCATGAAGGCGAGCCAGTCGCCGTTACTGACCGGGCGTGAGGCGAGCGCGAAGGGCTGCAGGAAGACGCTATGGCGCGGTCCCTCGCAGTCGTAGGCAAAGCCCGCCCCGTCATGGCCGATCTCCACCAGGCCGCCGTCATGGTCCCACCAGGTCAGCGGCGGCGCGGAACTGCCGCTCTGCAGCGGCGCATCGCGATAGGCCGGGCTCAGCGGATTCTGCGCCAGCAGATGCAGGACGTCGGTTAGCAGCAGCTCCTGGTGCTGCATCTCGTGATGCAGGCCGAGTTCCAGCAGCGGCGCCAGCTGCAGCCAGGCATCCACCGGCGCCTCTATCACCAGCGCCTCCAGAGCGGTGTCGACATGGCGGCGATAGTCCAGCACCTCCGCCGCCGAGGGCCGCGTCAACAGGCCGCGGCGCGGGCGCGCATGGCGCTCGCCGACGCTCTCGTAGTAGGAGTTGAAGAGAAAGTTGTAGGCGGGGTGGAAGGCACGGTAGCCCGGCCGGTAGTCGCGCAGGATGAAGGTCTCGAAGAACCAGGTGGTGTGCGCCAGGTGCCACTTGGCCGGACTGGCGTCGGCCATCGACTGCGCCGTCATGTCCTCCGGCGACAGAGGCTCGGCCAGGATCTGACTTCGCCCGCGCACTTCGCGAAAGCCCGCCAGCAGGCGTTCGCGTTCGTCACTCTGGTGCGCCGGTGTTGCGGCCGTAATGGTCTGTGTTGCCTGCTGCATGGGCTGCCCCTGCTTTGTCAGTCGCGTGTCAGGAATGATGCCGGGCTGTCGCCGCGGGCATGCGCGGTGGGATCACAACAATGACACGTCGCGGCCATGTGGCGGCGACGGACTGCCTCGGAGTGTCGGGAATTGGAAAGACCCCGTCAGGACACGATGACGCAGGCGACCGCAGCTGCCGGGACCAACGTTCTTTGTAATGCAGCGCGGCCTCCCCGATATCTGGCGTGGAGCCATTCCTTCCTCATGGATATGTGAATGCGGCCGGCGAAAGAAAGTTCGACATCCGGGACAGTGCGGTGCAAATTTGCACCAACATGGATTGGGACAACCTTCGCGTCTTCGTAGCCCTGGCGCGCGAGCAGTCGGTGCGCGCTGCTGCCACAGCGCTCGGCGTCAGCCACTCGACCGTGTCGCGGCGCATCGACGCCTTCGAGCGTGATCTCGGCGTACGGCTCTTCAAACGCCTGCCCGACGGCTTCGTCCTCACGCCCTTTGGCGAGGACACGCTGCAGACCGCGCAGCACCTGGAGGAATCGGTCGACGGGCTGCAACGCCGCGTGCGTGGCCAGGATGCGCGCCTACGCGGCGACCTGCGCGTCACCATGCCGGACCTGCTGGCCGCCAAGCTGCTGATGCCGGATCTCGTCGCCTTCGGCGAGCGCTATCCCGAGATCGACCTGGAGGTGGCGATTTCCTACACGCCCTTCGACCTCGGGCGGCGCGAGGCGGACGTCGCCATCCGCATCACACGCGATCCGCCTGAGCAGCTGATCGGGCGCAAGGTCATCACCTTCGCCCGCGCCGCCTATGCCTCGCGCGACTATCTGGCGCGCCACGACCCGCAGCACGCGCCGGAGTCGGTGACCTGGATCGGCTGGGACGACAGCACCCGCCATCCGCGCTGGGTGCGCGCGACGACCATTCCCAACGCCCCGGTGCGCGGACGCATGAACAACGCCATGGTGCAGCTCGCCGCCGCCAAGGCCGGCATGGGCCTCGCCATGCTGCCCTGCTTCATGGGCGATACCGAGCCCGACCTGCGCCGCGTGCCGCCGGGCCGGCCGGAGACCGCCTGGGACATCTGGATCCTCACCCACGAGGACCTGCGCGCCACCGCCCGCGTGCGCGCCTTCATGGACTTCATGGCGGCGGCCTTCCTCGACCACCGCGACCTGCTGGAAGGGCGGCGGCCGCAGGGATAAGGGGGCCGCCAGGGTGAAGTCAGTCGAAGAGGCTTTGCAGCCGCTCCCACCAGCCCGGCTCGGGTTCTTTGGCGGCGCCTGCCGGCTTGTTGACGAGGCCGTTGAGGTAAAGCACCAGGTTCACTGAAGCAAACTCGAGCCCGTGGAAGTTGGCGGCCCAGCGGCCCCGGCGGTCGATCACGTGCGTCACTACGCCGTGCGTCTGATAGCCGCCCTCGCCCTTCAGGAACTTGTGCCCGAAGGCCTCAGCCAGCGCCCTGGTCGTCGCTTCGTCCTGTCCCGGCCTGATCGTCAGGAAGCGCCAGTTCGCCGCATCGAGGCCATGGTTGGGGCCGTAGCTCGCCAGGACGTCCGGGGTGTCTGCCTGCGGGTCGGTGGTGACGCTGATGAACTGCACGCTGTCCTGCATCGGCGTCCGCCTGATCATCTCCTGTACTTCCGCCAGCTTCTCGGCGTGCAGCGGGCAGACGTCGGGACAGCGGGCATAGACGAAATGCAGGACGACCACCTGGTCCGAAAAATCCGCCAGCGAGACCCGCTGTCCTTCGGCCGTCGCCAACTCGAACGAGGGCGCCGCCTTGTCGACGGGCTGGAAGTAATGCTCCTTGCTGCCCATGACCCGATCGAGATCGGCGCCCGGATGGTGCGCCCTTGCAGGCGACGCGACGACCAGGGCAGCAAAGAGCGCGAGGACGAAATGTCTGGCGCGCATGGTCATTCGACCGCGTAGACCTGCGGCGCACCTTCGCCGACCTGGTAGATCGTGAAGGGTTCGGTCTTGCTGCCGCCCATGCCCGGCGACCCCAGCGGCATGCCGGGCAGGGTGACGCCCTTGATGTCGGGCCGTTCATCCAGCAGCCGCTTGACGATGCTCATCGGTACGTGGCCGCTCACCGCGTAGCCCTCGACGAAGGTCAGGTGGCAGCCCTGGAAGTCGTCGGGGATGCCGGCTTGGCGGCTCATCTGGGCGAGATCGTGGGTTGGCGTCACCGAGACGGTGAAGCCATGCTCACGCAGATAATCGGCATAGCTCTCGCAGCAACCGCATTCCGGGTTCTTGTAGAGCGCTACGGTGCCGGACGCCGATTGGGCGGCGGCGGGAGTTGCCGCCGCCAGGAGAAGGCCGGCGGCAAAGAGGGCACGAAGAGCCTGTTTGAACATTCCAGTGATCCTTTCCTTAATCAGGTGCCAATGGAATCAGCATCCCTCCTTGATGACGGTTTTCAGGTCGCTGAGACTGGCGAAAATCACCGACGCGCGATCGCCCTGCATACCGGCGGTGAGGATGACGGGCGTACCCGGCGGCGGGCCGGTCTCGACGCTGTCGATCTTGAGGCGAATGTTCTTCTCCCAATAAGGCGTCTCGCGGCCGTCTTCCGTCGCAATGAAGTAGCTGTCGCCGCAGTGCCTAATGGCGGCGACTCGCGCCTGCGGCGGCGCGTCGCCAATCGGCTGCGGCGCCGTCGCGCTGACCCAGCTGGCCGGTATCAAGCCGGCGGCGACCGCTTTCTCGCCGCCGCCGGGGGCCCCGGCGATCTCGAGAAAGGCGATGAGGTCGGCACGCGCCTGACCATCCCCCATGCCCCGAAACACCATGAAGGTTCCCGGGATCATCGCCGCGGGATCGGCCAGCCAGCCGTCGAGCGCCGCCGCATTCCATTCGAAGCCGGCCTCCTTCAAACCCGGCGAGTAGCGCAGGTAGGCCTCCGCCGTGCCGGCGGCACGGCCCCAGAAGCCGGCGAGACTGGGGCCTGTCAGATGCAGGTCCGGCTCAAGGGCGTGGCAGGCGACGCAGGCCCTGTAGGCTTCCGCTCCACGTGTGGCATTGCCCTCCTCGGCGTCGGCCGGCACCGCGCCGAAGGCCGCAAGGACGGTTAGGATTGCACTGCCTCTCTTGAAGAACCGCTTCATCTCCGCCTCTCCTTCACCAAAGCCACGACCAAGCCGCAGCGCCCGCGCGGACTCGCGCGACAGTACGAACATCGGCGGCCGCAGGCCTGCCGGCGTCAGCTCAGGAGGGAGGCTCTGGGCGGGGAAGGATCGGGTGGCCCGGACCAGCCGGCAAGGAGGCCGCCCGGCGCCGCCTCGACACCGGCAGCGGCTGCAGGGCTCTCCAAGGCTATGCCCACTGGCAGCGCTGGCAGAGAAGTCGTGCAGGCCTGGTCGCAGAGCGGCGCCTTGTCCTGATCGCCGGAACAGTTCTCGCAGTCCGCCCCGTCGTCCGTCGCCACGAGCGACATCTTCACCGTCATCGCCGTGGCATCCGCCACAGACGCAAGGGGCGCCGCGGCAAAGGCCGCGAGCAGGACGAAAGTCAGCAGGCGCGCAAGCTTGCTCATGGGCTCCACTAAAGCCCCTTTGCCAGGCGCTGTCCAGGTGCGACTTGCCGCAGCCCCGCAGGCTCGCGCGGAAGTTACTTTTCCCGCAGAAGACGCTAGGATGGGGCGGCATCGCCCGGGGAAATCTCATGACCCTTTCGAAGGACGCCATCGTCGCCGCCAACCGCGGCGCTTGGAACGAAGCCGCGGAACGCCACCGCGCCCACGGCCAGTACGCCCGCCTGTTGGAAGGCTTTGCCAAGCCCGGCTTCTCCGTGCTCGACGCGACGCTGACCGCGCGGCTCGAGGCCCTCGGCCTGGCGGGCAAGGCGGTGGCGCAGCTCTGCTGCAACAACGCGTGCGAGCTGCTCTCGATCAAGAATCTCGGTGCCGCTTCGGTCACCGGCTTCGACTTCGCCGCCGCCTTCCTCGAGCAGGCGCGCGAGCTGGCCGCCACCGGCAGCATCGAAGCGGAGTTCGTGCAGAGCGAGATAGCCAAGATCCCGGCGCGCTACGACGGGCGCTTCGATCTCGCCCTGGTCACCATCGGCGTGCTCGGCTGGATGCCCGACTTGAAGGAGTTCTTCGGCACCGCCCGGCGCCTCCTGAAGCCCGGCGGCCGTCTCGTCATCTACGAGGACCACCCGATCCTCAACATGTACGACGACCGCGATAGCGGCGGCCCGCCGCAGCCCGACGAGTCCTACTTCCGCGGCGAACCCTACCGCAGCGACCGCGGCCTCGACTACTGGGCCAACCAGGATTATGCCGCGACTCCCTGCTACTGGTCCTTTCACAAGATGAGCGACGTCGTCATGGGTCTGGTGAGGTCCGGCTTCGCCCTCGAGGACTTCGAGGAGTTCGCTCACAATATCGGCACCCGCGCCCACATGGAAAATCAGCCGCAGCAGCTGCCGCTCAGCTACATTCTGGTGGGGCGGCTCGCACCTGGAGAACCCTGACCAGCCGACAAGGAGGAAAAGCCATGCACGTCGAGCCCTACCTGTTCTTCGACGGCCGCGCCGAGGAGGCGGCCGGATTCTATCAGCGCGCGCTCGGCGCCGAAGTGGAGATGCTCATGCGCTTCAAGGACAGCCCGCAGCAGCCGGACATGGTGCCGCCCGGCAGCGAGGACAAGGTGATGCACATGTCCCTCAAGATCGATGGGTCAAGGGTGATGGGCTCCGACGGCCGCTGCCAGGGCGCGCCCCACTTCGCCGGCGTCTCGCTGTCGCTCACCGTCACCGACGAGACCGAGGCGGAAAAGACCTTCGCCGCGCTTGCCGACGGCGGCGAGGTGCAGATGCCGCTCGCCAAGACCTTCTTCAGCCCGCGCTTCGGCATGGTCGCCGACCGCTTCGGCGTGTCCTGGATGGTCATCGTACAGCCGTCTTGAAGCGCGAGCATTCTAAGGGAAAGCGCCCTCACCCTGCCTCTGCCGGGCCCTTCAGCTCGATGGTGTTGCCGTCTGGGTCGCTGATGTAGACCGAGGGGCCGTCGCCCTCGGCGCCGTAGCGCTGCACCACTTCGCCGGGATCGATGCCGAAGCCTTCCAGGTGGCGGCGCAGGGCCGGCGGATCGAAGGGTTCGATGCGGATCGCGAAGTGGTCCATGTTGCGCCCGCCACCGCCAGAGCCCGCTTCAGCGTCGGGCTTGGTCAGTTGCAGGTCGATCATCGAGGCGCCGGCGCGCAGCTGGACGAGGCCAATGCGCTCGACGCGGCGCTCCTCGCGGCAGCCCAGCACCTCGATGTAGAACTTCAGTGCGCGTTCGAGGTCGCTGACGCAGACCACCACGTGGTCGAGGTTCTTGAGGGCGAAAGCCATGACGTGTTCTCTCCAAGCTCTGATCTCTTGCAGGACTCTACAAATCGGAAGCTTCCGCAAGCAGGAAATCCCAGGCTATCCACCCTCCCCGGCTCTTTTCAAATAGCGGCCGGGGGTGTCGCCGAGGCTGCGGCGGAACATGGCGATGAAGGCGCTGGGGCTCTGGTAGCCGAGGTCGTAGGCGACTGATGTCACCGGCGCGCCCTCGGCGAGGCGGGTGACGGCCGAGGTGAGCCGCAGGCGCTCGCGCCAGGCGCCGAAGGTCATGCCGGTCTCCTTCACGAAGAGGCGCGCCAGGGTGCGCGCGCTGGCGCCGGCCGCCTTGGCCCAGTCGGCCAGGGCGCGGCCGTCGGCGGGGTCGGCCAGCAGCGCCTCGGCGATCTTCACCAGGCGCGGGTCGCGCGGGTGCGGCAGGTGCAGGGGCTCGGGTTTCAGCGCGCGCAACTCGTCGAGGATCACCGCCATGACGCGCGCCGCCGGTCCCGCCGGCTGGTAGTCGAGGCCGATGGCCATGGCGCGCAGGATGAGCTGGCGCAGCAGCGGCGGCACCGCCACCACGCAGCATTCGCCGGGCAGCTCGCGTGCCACGTCGGCATCGACGTAGAGCGTGCGCATGGCGACCCCCGCGCGGTGGCCGACCTGGTGCTCGATGCCGGGCGGCACCCAGACCGCCTGCTCCGGCGCCACCACCCAGGTGCCGGCCGCGGTGCCGACCTGCATGACTCCCGAGTCGGCGTAGAGCAGCTGGCCGCGCCGGTGGTGGTGCCAGGGCCTGAGCGAGGCGCCGAGGTAATCGATCGCCATGGGCGCGACGGGCCGCAGCGGGTCGTCCAGGTTGCCGGGGTGGTCGGGCGAGGGGCCGCCGTGGACGTGCTCGGGGCCGCGCCGCAGCACCCGCGGCGCGCGACCGCCCAGAGTCCCGCTTTGTCCGTTTCCAGCCATTGCTTGGCATTCTATAGCAAGACGGGCAGCTGCGGGAGGGGTATATCGGGTCGATGCAAACGACCGGAATCCCCGCGCCCGACCTCGCCGCCCCGCTGGCCCGCTGGCGCCGGCCGGAGGTCCTGCTGCTGTTGATGGCGGCCGCCGTGCCTCTGTCCTTTGCCACCTGGCAGGCGTTGATCAACAACTTCGCCTACGAGCGTGCAGCCTTCGGCGGGATCGAGATCGGCATCATGCAGTCGCTGCGCGAGGTGCCTGGGTTCCTCGCCTTCGGCGTGGTCTTCCTGCTGCTGCTGATCCGCGAGCAGCGCCTGGCGATCCTCTCGCTGCTGCTGCTCGGGATCGGCACGGCGGCGACCGGCTTCTTCCCCACGGTGCTGGGCATCTACATCACCACCGTCGTGATGTCTCTGGGCTATCACTACTACGAGACCCTGCAGGTCTCGCTCTCGCTGCAGTGGATCGACAAGGTGCGCGCGCCGGAGGCCCTCGGCCGCCTTATCGCCATCGGCTCCTTCACTTCGATCATCGTCTATGGCCTGGTGTGGTTCACCAGCAACCTGCTGGCGCTCGACTACCTGTGGATCTACCTGATCGGCGGCGGCCTCACCGCCGTTGTTGCGCTGGTCGCCTGGCTCGGCTTCCCGCAGTTCAGGCAGCCGGTCGAGCAGCACAAGCACATGGTGTTGCGCAAGCGCTACTGGCTCTACTACGCGCTGGTCTTCATGTCCGGTGCGCGGCGGCAGATCTTCGTCGTCTTCGCCGGCTTCCTCATGGTGGAGAAGTTCCACTACGACGTCGGCGCCATCGCCCTGCTGTTCCTCATCAACGCCGCCATCAACGTCTGGCTGGCGCCGAAGATCGGCCGCCTCATCGGCCGCATCGGCGAGCGCAAGGCGCTGATCTTCGAGTACCTCGGCCTCATTGGCGTGTTCACCGCCTACGCCTTCGTCGAGAGCGCCACGGTGGCAGCCGGGCTCTATGTGGTCGACCACCTGTTCTTCGCGTTGGCCATCGCCATCAAGACCTACTTCCAGAAGATCGCCGACCCAGCCGACATCGCCTCCACCGCCGGCGTCAGCTTCACCATCAATCACATCGCCGCGGTCTTTATCCCGGTCGCCTTCGGCTTCCTCTGGCTGATCTCCCCGGCCGCGGTCTTCCTGGCCGGCAGCGCCATGGCCTGCTGCTCGCTGATCCTCGCGCTCAACGTGCCGCGCCATCCGCGCCCCGGCGCGGAAGTGCTGATCGGGCGCATACCCGTGCTGCCCGCCCCTGTCGCGGACGCCGCGGAGTAGTTCGGCGAGGGAATCAGGTCGCCGCCTGGACGCCGATGACGATGGTGGTGGCCGCGGCCAGGGTGACGCCGATCGCGGCCAGCCCGATTACCAGGCCGAGCAGCGTGATGGTGCCGTCGCGCTCGGCGAGCCCCACGCCGGTAATGAAGAGCGCGAAGGCGGAGATGAAGCCGCTCAAAGGGATCGGCAGGAACAGTGCCGTCGCCACGACGAAGAGATAGGCACCTACGAAGCATTCGCAGCGCCGCTGAAACAGCCAGACGTGGCGCGGCCGGATGATCCGTTCGAGCGGCCGCAGGACAGGCTTCAGGCGCAGCACGACGCGCTGGAATCCACGCCGCGAGACCGGGCGCCGGGCGATGAAGGCCGGCAGGCGAACGTGCGCGAGGCCCAGCGCCATCTGCGCCGTCAGCAGCAGGAGGGGCACGGCGGTGATCATGTTCGAGCCGATCGGCATGGGAATCAGGTTGAACAGGGCGAAGAGCATGATCGACCAGCCGAAGGAGCGGTTGCCCAGATCGGCCAAAATCGAGTCGAGCGGGATCGCGGAGGGATTGCCGCAACGCCGCACCGCCAGCAGCAGCGACCGAGACATCGACCGGCGTGCTGTAACAGACTGATCTACCAAGAGTTTCTCCGCTCAGGCCACGGTTCCCCGCAGGCGTTCATATCGGCGTGTCTGCCGATCTCTTCAAGCAACAAAAGTGGGGTACGAATGGTTTCCTGCGGGCCCGCCGCTACCGAAGTCTGCTCAGAAGTCGAACAGCTCCCCGAGAAAGGATTCCTTCTTTTTGCGGTAGGGCTTGTGTCCCCGCTCGCCTTCGCGGGGACGGTAATCCCCGCGGCTGCCGGGGTCCGGCGCGCCGGCGGCCGCGCTGCGGTCGACGATCTTGTCCAGTTCGCCGCGATCGAGCCACACCCCGCGGCAGGTCGGGCAGTAGTCGATCTCCACGCCGTTGCGTTCGGTCATCACGAGGATCTCGTTGTCGACGGGACATTTCATTAATGGCGTTCCTCCGTCCTTGTGAATGCAAAGATCAAGCTGGATATGGGGGCTTGCCGGCCAGTCGCAAGCGCTTCCGGCGGTCGGCCTTTACGCCGGCCGCCGCGCCCGCTATTGATCGGTGAAGCGCGGGCCGCGGGAGCGGCGCCGGGCAGCAAGCCTCAGCAAGGAGCAGCCCTCATGTTTCGCAACAGCCTGGTCGCCGCGCTGGCAGCCGCGGCGGCGATCGCCGCACTCGCCCAGGGCGCCGCGGCCGAGACCCGCGTCACCTACAAGTCGGCCAAGTCCGGCACCTCCTACTACCAGATGGCGGTGCAGATCGCCGAGGCCGTGAAGGCCGGCACCGACGGCGCGGTCATCGTGACCGTGGAGGAAAGCCAGGGGTCGGTGCAGAACGTGAAGGAGGCCGCCAATCGCAGCGGCAACTACGTCTTCACCACGCCGCCCGCCCTGGCGCAGGCCGCCATCGCCGGCAAGGGCCAGTTCGAGCCCAAGGACCCCGCCTTCGAAAAGCTGCGCAGCCTGTTTCCGATTCCCTTCCTCACCATGCACTACCTGGTGCGCGAGGACTCCGGCGTCAGCGACTTCGCCGACCTCGCCGGCAAAAGCTTCATCATCGGCAAGGGCAGCTTCGGCGCCAGCGAAGCGGAAAAGAACTTCGAGACCTTCGGAGTCGCCGGCCAGGTGAATCTGGTGGACGTGGAGCTGAACTCCGCCGTGCCGGCGCTGAAGAACGGCCAGATCGACGGCTTCGCCACTGCCGGCTCCTACCCCGCCCCCAACGTCATGGAGGCGGCCGCCGGCACCAAGGTCCGGCTGCTGTCGATGACCGACGCGCAGGTCGCGGCGACCGGGCGCACCAGGCTGGTGATTCCCGCCGACACCTATCCGGGCATCGACACGGATGTGGTCACCACCTCTCTGCCAGTCGGCACCTACACCACCAGCGAGATGGACGAGGCGACGGCCTACCAGCTCACCAAGAGCTTCTGGGAGCGCAAGGGCGACATGGCCAAGGCCAATCCCTGGTGGAACGGCGTGACTGCGGCGATGCTGGAGACCCTCGGCGCGACGCTGCATCCTGGCGCCCTCAAGTACTACAAGGAAGCCGGCATCGAGGTGCCCGGCGGCCTGATGTAGGCTAGCCACGCGGGCTGACCGGAAAGGTGACGGGGGAACAGCACAGCGCCAGCGCGCCGCGAGGCGCGACGGCTTGGCGTGTCGTGTTCACCTTGCTCGCCCTGGCTTCAGTCGGCTTCCATCTCTGGCTCATTTTCGCCGGGCTGATCCCCAACCTGGTGAGCCGTCCGCTCCACCTGATGCTCGCGTTGCCCTGGGTCTTCATCGCCGTGCGCGAGGAGAACGCGCTCCTGCGCTGGGCCGGCTGGGGGCTCTGCCTTGCCGGGCTGGCAGCCTGCCTCTACGTCATCGTGAACCTGAAGGCGCTCGACGACCAGTACGGCAGCCTGCGCGGCAGCCTGCAGTACGGCCTTGCCGCGCTGCTCATCGTGACGGTGCTGGAGATGGCGCGCCGCGCCATCAAGCTCGCCCTGCCGCTGGTCGCCCTCGCAGCCCTGGCGTATGGCCTCTTCGGGCAACACCTGCCGGGCCAGTTCGGTCACCCGGGGATTCCGGTGAACTCCTTCCTCGGCACCCTGACCATCGCCGAGGGCGGTGTCTGGGGCGAGCTCACCGGCGTCTCGGTGAACGTGGTGGCGGTCTTCGTCATCCTCGGCGCCTTCGTCGGCGCGGGCGAGGGCGGCGCCGGCTTCATGGCGCTGGCAACGCGCCTGGCCGGGCGCTTCCGCGCCGGCGCAGCCAAGGTCGCCGTGCTGTCCTCGGCCTTCTTCGGCTCGATCTCCGGCTCCGCCTCGGCCAACGTGGCCTCCACCGGCGCCATCACCCTGCCGGCCATGAAGCGGCTCGGCTATCCCGCCTCCTTCGCCGCGGCGGTCGAGGCGGTGGCCTCCAGCGGCGGCCAGATCATGCCGCCGCTGATGGGCGCCGGCGCCTTCATCATGGTGGAGCTGCTGCGGCTGCCCTACACGGCGATCATGGCGGCGGCGATCCTGCCGGCCATCCTGTTCTTCTGGGCGACCTGGTGCGGCGTCGACCGCTTCGCCCGGCGCTACGGTCTCCAGGGCCTGTCGCGCGAGGAACTGCCCGACCGCGCCACGCTGATCGCCACGGTGCCGTTCTTCCTGGTGCCCTTCGGCCTGCTGCTTGGCGTGCTCTTCTTCACCGGCTACACGCCGCAGTACGCGGCCGGCCTCGCCATCTTTGCCGCCGCCGCGCTGCTCGTCGCCGACCGCCGCGGCCGGATCTCGCTCGGCGACGGCCTGCGGCGCCTCGAAGGCGCCTGCAACGGCGCGGCGCGGCAGATCGCCGCCATCGCCGCCATCATCCTCTGCGCCGGCATCGTCATCGGAGTCCTGAACCTCACCGGCCTCGGCGTGAAGGTGACCTCGGTGATCATCGCGCTGTCCGGCGGCGAGCTCTGGGGCGCGCTGCTGCTGACCGCGCTGGCCTGTCTCATCCTCGGCATGGAGGTGCCGACCACGGCGGCCTACGTGATCTGCATCTCGGTCGCCGGCCCGGCGCTGCAGGAACTCGGCCTGCCGGCGCTGCAGGCGCACCTCTTCGTGTTCTGGTATGCGCTGTTGTCGACCATCACGCCGCCGGTCTGCGGCACGGTCTTCATCGCCGCCGGCATGGCGCAAACGCCCTGGGTGCCGGTGGCCGGCCAGGCCATGCGTCTCGGCCTCGGGCTCTACCTGGTACCGCTCGCCTTCGTCGCCAACCCGGCGCTCATCGCGCCGGACACGGCACCGCTGCTGGCGCTCCTCGCCCTGGCCAAGATCGGCTTCGGCCTTTGGCTGCTCAGCCGCGGCCTCATCGGCGTCGGCGATCCGCTCTGGCAGCGCGGCGCGGCGCTCATCGCCGGCGCGGTGGCGATCTTCGCCTTTGGGGTGGCGGCGTAGCGTTCCGCGCCTGCCCCCAATGAATGTCGCGGCCTGGTGCTAGGCGAAGAGCATCGCTGCGCTACCCTGATCCTTTCATTGTGCACCGGGAGAACGCGATCATGACGGCCAAGGCCAGCGGCACGATTCAGGAAGACAACGCGCGCACCCGTGTGACGCTGTGGCGGTTTCCGCCCGGCGGCGAGACCGGCTTCCACCGACACGAGCTCGACTACGTCATCGTGCCGCTCACCACGGGGCCGCTGACGATCGTCGACAAGGACGGCAAGGAGACAACCGCCCAGCTGACCGCCGGCGTCTCCTACTTCCGCCAAGCCGGCGTCGAGCACAACGTGGTCAACCCCCGCGCCGGCGAATGCGCCTTCGTGGAGGTCGAGTTCAAATAGGCCTAGTAGCAGACCCTGTCGCCGTCGGCCTTGCACTCGAAGCGCGCGGCGGCAGCCTCGGCTTTGTCCCTCGCCTTGTAGGCTTCGTGCTGCGCTTCCTCGACCATCCGCCGCCCCTCCACTTCCGCATCCCTGACCAGGCAGTTGGCGTGGTCGCGCAGCTTCGTCACATAGCTCTCGACATTCCACCTGCAGTCCCGCATCGACCGCTCGTCGGCGAACTTGCCGCGATCGCGCAGGCAGTAGGGCGCCGCCGGCTCGTTGCAGAACGCCGCTGCGGACCCGGTCGCGCCCAGAGCGGAAATCAGGCAAATCCAAAACAGGGCGCCGCGACGTACGGACGCCAAACACCCTCCGGCTGTGTCCATGCGAGTTCCCTCCCCGTAGAACCTTTTAACTTGGTTCCGGCTGCCGGCAGGACAAGGAGGAATCCCAAGGCGACCGGCGCAGCGAAGGCGCGTCGTCATCGAGATCGGGGTTCAGGAGAGGAACTGGCTGGGGCGGCAGGGATCGAACCTGCGAATGCCGGTACCAAAAACCGGTGCCTTACCACTTGGCTACGCCCCAGCAGGGCCGGCGAACTGCCCATCATAGGGCCGTCTCCGGGCGGGCGGCAACTTAGCGCCGCCGCCGCCCGGCTGCAACGTCCTTTGGCGGCCCCTCAGGCCCGCGGCAGGCGCCCGGCCAGCGCCAGCAGGGCCGGCAGGAAGGCCAGCACGCAGACCAGCGTCAAGAGGATGGCGATGGTGAGCAGCTGGCCCATGGAAGCGGTGCCCGGGTGCTGCGAGATCGACAGCGCGCCGAAGGAGGCAAGCGTAGTGAGCGCCGAGAGCAGGATCGCCCGCGGCGTCGAGTTCGTAGAACCGCTCGCGGCGTCGTCGGCCGCCTCACGCGCGCGGAGCACGTAGTGGATGCCGCTGTCGACGCCGAGGCCCAGCAGCAGCGGCAGCACGATGACATTGGCGAAGTTGAACGGCAGGGCGAAGACGACGCCAACCGCCACCGTCAGGAGCGCCGCCAGCAGCAGCGGCGCCAGGACCAGCAGCGTGTCCAGCGCCGAGCGCAACACGAACAGCAGCAGCAGGGAGATGGCGACGAGCGCCAGCACCAGGGCCTGGACGAAGGCGGTCACCACCGCACGCCCCGCCTCGACGATGGTGACCGGCGCGCCGGAGACGTCGGGCACCAGCGCCTGCAGGGCATCGACGAAGGCTTCACGCGCCGCCTGGTCGCGCAGGTCTTGGGCCGGGATCACCTCGATCAGGACGCGACCGGCTTCGGCGCGGTAGCGTGCGGTGAGCTCCGCCGGCAGGTCGTCGAACGTGACCTCCGCCGCCTCCAGGCCGTCGAGCAGGCGCTCCAGCGCGGCCTCGAAGCCGCCGAGCCAAGCGGCCTCCAGCTGCGCCGGCGTCTCCGCGCCAAGATCCTCCAGCGCGCGCAGCAGGCGGCCGGCGGCCGGCTGCAGGACTTCCGGCGCAGCAGCCAGGCTCGCTTTCAGCCGCTCCAGCGCGGCGGCCCGCTCGGCCTCGTCGGGCATGAGGGCGGGCGGCGGCGCGGTAAAAAGCGGCGAGAGCAGGAGCGCCAGCTGGTCGAGGACGGCGAGCTTGGCCTCCTGATCCCGCGGCACGAAGCCGTCGAGGGTGATGGCGGCCTCGACCTGCGGCAAAGCGGCCAGGCGCGGCGCGAGCGCCCGCGCCGCCGCCAGGTCGTCGACCAGCACCGTGGCGCTGTAGGGCGAGACGCGGGGATCGTCCATGAGCTCCAGCAGCGCCGCTACCGAGGGCGAGTCCGGATCGCGCAGGTTCAGCGGGTCATCGTCGAAGCGTGCACCCGGCAAGGCCAGTGCCGCCGCCACCGCCAGCAGGAGGCCGAGCGTGGTGAGCCCGCGCGCCCAGCGGGCGGCGCGGCCCTGAAGCGCGGCGCCGGCGCGGGCGACGGGGCCGCGGAGGGCGGGGGCGGGCGGCGCCGGCATGAGCCGCATCAGCGCCGGCAGCAGCGTGAAGTTCAGGAAGAGGGCAATGAACATGCCGGACCCGGCGATGAGGCCGAGTTCCGACAGACCGCGATAGGCAGTCGGAAAAAAGGCGAAGAAGGCCAGCGCCGAGGACAGCGCGCAGAGCAGCAGCGGCCGGCCGAGCAGCACCGCCGCGGCCGTCAGGGCCGCCGCTGGGGGCTTGCCCTCGGCCTGGCTCTCCTGCACGCGCAAGGCATAGTGGATGCCGAAGTCGACGCTGAGGCCGATGAACAGCACGGCAAAGGCCACGGAGATGATGTTCAGCTCCCCCACCGCAACGGCGGCGAAGCCGGCGGTCCAGGCCAGCCCGGCGACCAGCGTCACCAGGATGGGCACCGCCAGGCGCCATGAGCGCAGGCCCACGAAGAGTACGATCGCCACCAGCACCGCGGAGAGCAGGCCGACCAGGCCGATGCCCGAGCGCACCGAGACCAGTTCGTCCTGAAGCATGAGTTCCTGCCCGGTGAGCCGCAGGCGATAACCCTGCGCCGCGGTCAGGCCGAGCCGCTCGGCCGCCGCCTCCACGGCGGCCACGGTGGCGGCCATGGGCGCCAGGCTGGCGAAGTCGACCACCGGCTTCACCACGATGAAGCGGCGGCGGTCCTCGGCGGTCTCGTCCTGGTCAGAAAACAGCGTCGACCAGGAAAGCCGCGCGGCCGGATCGCGCGGCAGGGCCTCGGCGACCTCGGCCAGGCGGTCCAGCAGAACCGCCAGATCCTCGCCCCCGGCCGCGTCCTCGCGCATCGCCCGGTCCAGCAGGTCGGCCAGGCCGCGCAGGCTGGGGTCGGCCTGCAGCGCCGAGAGCAGCGGCTGCGCCCCGGCGAGGCGGTCGCCCAGCGCCTGCAGTTCCTCGCGCGACAGATAGAGCAGGCCGTGCTGCCGGAAGAAGGCGCCGCCCTGCGGCAGGAAGACCGAGCGCACCACCTCCGGCCGGCGGCCAAGCGCCTCTGCCAGGCCTTCGGCGGCGACCTCGGCGGCCAGCGCATCGGGCGCCTCGACGGCGATGGTCAGGGTGCCGACCAGTTGGGGAAAGGCCCGCTCCAGGGCGTCCTCGTTTTGCCGGAAGGGCAGTTCCGCCGAGAGCATGTCGTTGGTCGAGGTGTTGATGGTGAGCGTCGCGACCGCCAGCCATAGCAGGCCCGCGGCGGTCGCCAGGCAGAGGAACACCACGAGAGCGGGGCGGCGGCAGGCCCGGTCAACCCAGGCCCCGAAGAGGCCGCTCGGGCGGTCGTGAGGGGCGCTGATCTTGTGCAAAGGCAGGTGTTCCCAAGTCGAGGCCGTCATATAGCCCCGGATTCACGCCGCTGACAACGCTCCGACGGCCCCTCCGGCTTCCGGTCGATCGGCAAAAAGTTATGTTTTTGAAAGGCTTCGAATTAGGGCTCCGTTAACCACGGCTGGCCCATAACGGACTATTGGAGCCTTTGCACGCCTGCCCCGAAAGCTCGGGTGCGCGCGCCGAGGCCCACAGAGTTGCAAGCTGACAGGTCCGGTACGGTCCGCCGAAGAGATGACAGAAAACACGGACAAGGCCCCACAGAAGCCCGCCAAGACCGCGCCCGGCAAAGGGGCGGGGAAGTCGCGCTCGCCCAAAGGCAAGCGGGCGAAGGCGCCTGGGGAAAAATCGGCAGTGGCAAGCGAGGCCGCCGCAGCGCCCGCTGTGGAGGTGCCGGCCGGCAAGACTCCGCCGGCGTCCGGCGCGAAGTTCCAGGCACCCGATCCGGCAACCATCAGCTTCGGCAGCAACCGGCCCTTCGTGGCGCCACCCCCGAAACTCCCGGAAAGCAGCGGCCTGCGCTTCTCCGGCTCCTCCGCCGGTGAATTGAAAGCGAGCGGCCCGCAGCCGACCTCGCCGAAGGCCAGCGGCCTCACCTTCAGTTCGGCGAAGGCGACGCCCCCCGCGGCCAAGCCGACCGCCAGCGCCGCCAAGCCGATCCCGGACCAGCCGGTCGCCGCCCAGCCCACGACCAACGGCGGCGGCGCGAACGGCAAGGACGCGGCGAAGAAGCCCGGCGCCGGTGCCGAGACCGCCAAGCCGGTGGAAGCCAAGAGCCTCGACGCCAAGAAAACCGATGCCAAGGCAGCCGAGGACGCGAAGCCCGATGCCAAGAAATCGACGCTCACCAAGCCGGCCATCGCGCCCCAGGCAAGCGGCCGCCACTTCGACAAGCAGCAGCATACGACCAGCGGCTTCGTGCTGACCATGCTGGCGCTGGGCGTGGTGGGCGGCGGGCTTGCCCTCTGGATGACCCTCGGGAATGAAGCGGCCGCGCCGCAGCCGGCGCCTACCCCGCAGGTCGCCGAGGCCACCCTGCCCGCCGAAGCAGTGCGCGAAACCGAAGCCGTCGTCGTCCTGGACCCCGCGGTGGGCGCGGCGGAGCGCCCGGAACCGCTGGTGGCCGAGCCTGCCACCGAGGCGGCCCTCGGCGCCGAGGAGCTCAACGAGATCCAGCTGCTGCTCATCCGCCTCGACCTCGACCCCGGCAGCCAAGCCGGCGTGCTGACAGCGCAGACCCGGGCGGCGATCCGCAGCTATCAGGAAATGGCGGGCCTCGTCGCCGACGGCGAAGCCGACCAGGCGCTGCTGGAAGAGCTGCGCTCGGTGGTCGAGCTCTACGGCAACTGACGCCGCTCCCTGCGCATCCCGACGGCTAGCTAAGCACGCAGCAGCGCCGCTGCCACCCACCAGTTCCGATGCTGCAGAGCGATCGCCTGGGCGGCCCTGCGCGCGGCCTGCTCGTTCTCGAAGAGGCCGAAGCAGGTGGCGCCGCTGCCGGACATGCGCGCCAGCAGGCAGTCGGGCAAGGTCTTCAGGGCCGCCAGCACCGACGCCACGGCGGGCGCGAGGCGGCAGGCCGGAGCTTCCAGATCGTTACCGCGGACGGCCAGCCAATCGATGAACGGCCCGATCCCAACCGGCGGCAGGCGGGGCTCGGCCACCTTCGAGACTGCGCCTTCGCGCGCGGCAAAGACCGCCGGTGTGGCGACCGCCACGCCGCAATTCACCAGCAGCAGCCAGAGCGGCGGCAGCGCCGCCACCGGCTGCAGCGCCTCGCCGATACCCGACATCATCACGGCCTCGCCGCGCAGGCAGACCGGCACGTCAGCGCCGAGGGTGAGGGCCAGAGCAGCCAGCTCCGCGGCCGGCAGTTCGATGTTCCAAAGACGTTTGAGACCGCGCAGCGCCGCCGCCGCGTCGGCCGAGCCGCCGCCGATGCCGGAGGCGACAGGCAGGTTCTTGGTGAGAGTGATGGCGGCGCCCGCAGCGCCGCCGCTGCGCGCCGCCAGCGCCCGCGCCGCGCGCAGCACCAGATTATCGCCTTCGCCGGCGAGGGCCGCGGCGAAGGGCCCCGTCACCTGCAAGGTCAGGTCGCGAGCAGGCTCCACAAGCAGCTCGTCGCCGAGGTCGGCGAAGGCCACCAGGCTCTCCAGCTCATGATAACCGTCCGCCCGACGCCCGGTGACCTGCAGGGTCAGGTTGATCTTGGCCCAGGCCTGCTCGATGCAGGCCGCGCCGGCGGCGGCTGATTTTCTATCGGTCACGGTTCAAACTCGGGCAAGCCGCAAGCGCCTCACCCACCGCCGGGAAGCCCATGCAGACGTCGACTCAGATATTTTCCGGCGGCACTGCCATGCCTTGCTTGATCTTCTTTTCGATGACCGGCACGTCGTCTTCTTCCGGATCGAAACTCAGGGCACGGTGCCACTGGAAGCGCGCCTCGTTCCTGCGGCCGACCTGCCACAGCGCATCTCCCAGGTGGTCGTTGATGGTCGGGTCCTGCGGCCGCAGTTCGACCGCCCGCTCGAGCTGCACCACCGCCTCGTCGTAGCGGCCAAGACGGAAGTAGACCCAGCCCAGGCTGTCGACGATGTAGCCGTCGCGCGGACGCAGCTTCACCGCGCGCTCCAGCATGGCCTCCGCCTCGTCAAGGTTCTGCTTCTTCTCGACCCAGGAATAGGCGAGATAGTTCATCACGTAGGGCTGTTCCGGTTGCAGGCCGAGGGCATGCTTGAAGTCCGCCTCCGCACGCGCCCACTGGCCGGAACGCTCCAGGGCGATGCCGCGGAAGTAGAGCAGCGACCAGTGGTGCGGCTCGATCTCGCCTTGCTGTTCGAGGCGCTGGACGGCGCCGTCATAGGCCTCCGCCGCTTCGGCGAAACGCTCCTTGATGCGCAGCAGGTTGCCCTTGCGCGACAACGGCTCGTAGGAGTCCGGCCGCTCGGCCGCCAGGCGATCGAGCTCCGCCAGGGCCATCTCGGTCTCGTCCAGCTGCTGCAACTCGTCGGCAATGCGCAGGCGGACGATCCAGCTGAAAGCCGAGCCTTCCGGCACCGCCCGATAGGCGGCGATGGCCTCGCGGCTGCGGCCCTGCATCTGCAGGATCTCGCCAAGCAGGACCTGCGCCAGCATGAAGTCGGGCTTCAGCGCGAGGGCCTGATGCAGATGGATCAGCGCCGCGTCGTTGGCCTGTTCCTGGCTCAGCAGGCCGGAGAGATTGAACAGCACTTCGGCCATGCCGTCCGTGGCGCTGGCGACCTCTGCGGGACTCTCGCCGCCGCGCTCGGCGCGCTCGAGCATCGGCATGAGGATGTCGGACCCCGGCGCACTGGCGATGTACTCGCGATAGAGCGCGATCGCCCGGTCGCGCTGGCCGTGCCGCTCGAAGAAGCTGCCGGCCAGCCAGGTGATGCGTAGCGTCGGCCGCGTGGTCTGTTCCAGCAGGCTTTCGTATCCCTGTGCCGCCACTTCGTTGCGGCCGGCAACCTCGTTGATGAGGGCGGCGTGCAGGCCATGGAGCACGGCGGTCCCGCCGTCACCCTGCAGCAGCACGGAGAGCGCCTGCAGGCCACCCTCTGCGTCGCCCAGCCCGGTCTTGATCCAGGCGTTCAGCATGGGCATCAGCACCTGGTCGAAGCCGCGCCCCGGCAGGACGGAAAGCCGCGCCTCGGCGCCCTTCAGGTCGCCCTGGCGCGCCGCCTCCACCGCCGTCACCAGGACCGCCAGGCTGTGCCGCGGCTCCAGTTTCAGGACGCGCTCGGCCAAGTCTACAGCGTCTTCGTTGCGGCCTGTCGCGGCCGCCATGGTCAGGGCGTCATAGAGCAGTTCCGGGTTGTCCGGGTCGTAGCGCAGGGCCTGCAGCATGTATTCTGCTGCGGAGTCCAAGTCGCCGTCGCTGCGTGCCACCAGCCCGGCCAGATAGGCGCCGTAGGGCGAGGCGATCGGCGGCGCCGACGCTTCGGGCGCCACGCCCCCTTGGGCGAGCTGGGCCAGCAGGCCGCCGCCGGGCGCCGGCGATTCCGCACTGCAGGCCGCCGGAAAAAAGCCGACCGCCAGGGCAAAGAACAGCGATTTGGACCAGGCGGTCCGCTGCAAGAGGAACACATTGTTCGGCAAATCAATCTCCCAGCGTTTTCGCTGCGATGCGGCCGGCGGGAAGGCCGGCGAAAACCCGCGGTAGGCCCGCACAGTGTAACCGACCGCTGCGAAACGTCACAATGACCAGCTTGGCACCAAAAAAACCTTCTGAAATCACGCTTTCGCGACTCTTCAGCGTGCCGCTACCTGACTAACATGGCGCTTACAGCCCGCCGTGCAAGGCGCCGCGGCCCGGAGCGGGCGGGCTCACATGTTCGGATAATTTGGGCCGCCACCGCCTTCCGGCGTGATCCAGACGATGTTCTGGGTCGGGTCCTTGATGTCGCAGGTCTTGCAGTGGACGCAGTTCTGCGCGTTGATTTGCAGGCGCGGCTGCTCGCCCGCGTCCTGCACGATCTCGTAGACCCCTGCCGGGCAATAGCGCTGCGCCGGCTCGTCATAGAGCTTGAGGTTGTGGGCCACCGGGATCGCGGGGTCCTTCAGCGTCAGGTGGACCGGCTGATCCTCCTCGTGGTTGGTGTTGGAGATGAACACCGAGGACAGCTTGTCGAAGGTGATCACGCCGTCGGGCTTGGGATAGTCGATCTTCGGCATCTTCGCCGCCGGCTTCAGGCGCTCGTGGTCGGCGTGCTTGTGACGGAAGGTCCAGGGCGCGCGGCCGCCGAGGAGCTTGAGATCGAGGCCGCCATAGAGCATGGCGCCGTAGAGCCCCCACTTGCCGAAGGCCGGGCGGAAATTGCGGGCCTTGTAGAGTTCCTCGTAGACCCAGGAGGACTCGAACTTCGGCGGGAAGGCCGCCAGCTCGGCCGGCGCCTCGGCGCCTCCCGTGATCGCCTCGAAGGCCGCCTCGGCGGCCAGCATGCCGGTCTTCATGGCGTTGTGGCTGCCCTTGATTTTCGGCACGTTGAGGAAACCGGCCGCGCAGCCGATCAGCGCCCCGCCGGGGAACACCAGCTTCGGCAGCGACTGCAGGCCGCCCTCGTTCAGCGCGCGGGCGCCGTAGGAGATGCGCCTGCCGCCCTCCAGCATCGGGCGGATCGCCGGGTGCGTCTTGAATCGCTGCATCTCGTCGAAGGGCGAGAGGTGCGGGTTGTCGTAGTCGAGGCCGACCACGTAGCCGACGTAGGCCTGGTTGTTCTCCAGGTGATAGATGAAAGAGCCGCCCCAGGTGGTGGAGTTCATAGGCCAGCCGGCGGTGTGAATCACCGTGCCCGCCTTGTGCCTGGCGGGATCGAGCTCCCAGAGTTCCTTGATGCCGATGCCGTAGGTCTGCGGGTCGGCGCCCTGGCGCAGACCGAAGCGGGCCTCGATCTGCCGGGTCAACGAGCCGCGGCAGCCCTCGCCGAAGAAGGTGTAGCGGCCGTGCAGTTCCATGCCCGGTTGGTAGCTGTCCTTGCGGGTGCCGTCGCGCGCCACGCCCAGGTCGCCGGTGGCCACGCCCTTGACGCGACCGTCGTCGTGATAGAGCACTTCGGCGGCCGCGAAGCCCGG
>WHTV01000001.1:0-44410 GCA_009377535.1 Kiloniellaceae bacterium | reverse complement strand
AGATCTCGGCGCCCAGCGCCTCGGCCTGTTCGGCCAGCCAGCGGCAGACGTTGCCGAGCGAAACCACGTAGTTGCCGTGGTTGTGCATCTGCGGCGGCAGCATCCACACCGGCACCGAGATGCTGCCGCGCTCCGACAGCAGGAGGAACTTCTCGGCATCGACAGGCGCGTTCAAAGGCGCGCCCCTCTCCTGCCAGTCGGGAATCAGTTCGTTGAGGGCGCGCGGCTCCAGCACCGCGCCGGAGAGAATGTGGGCACCGACCTCCGAGCCCTTCTCGAGAACGCAGACGCTGACCTCCTGGCCGCTTTCGGCGGAGAGCTGGCGCAGCCGGATGGCCGCCGCCAGTCCGGCCGGACCGGCGCCGACGATGACCACGTCGTATTCCATGAATTCGCGTTCCAAGATCCCTCGCTGACTTTAGAGCTCGTCTTTCGTTGGGGCGGCCGGTCCGCCAGGACCCGTCGCTACCTACATAGTACAGCCGGGGCGCCGGGGCCAAGTCCGGCAGCCGCGCCGCCATTTCGCCTGGAACCGCCCCTTTTCACCCGGAATGGGGGGCAACTTACCGAAAAATTCACCATTGCCGCCGAAGATAGCGGGGTAGGAGACCGCAGACGCATGGTTGCACAAGAAATCCACGATCACGGCGACGAGCTGGCTCGCGAGAATACCCCGAGCGAGCTGGACGAGTTGACGCATGCCGAAATGTGCATGCTCTACCGCGAGTCGGCCGATGCCATCCGCTTCGCCAAGGCCTATCAGTGGAAGTCGCTGGGCGCGACCCTCCTGGTCTTCGCCGGCATGATGGCCCTGGGCCTGCTGGTCCCCGGCAACACCGCGCTGACCAACCTGATCATCGCCATGAGCTTCCTCAGCAGCAGCGCCGCCATCTACATGCTGGTGCTCTATCAGGTGTGGCAGAACACCGAACGGGAGAAGCTGCGCGATATCGCCGGCCACTTTTCGAACTTTTCCCAGTTCACGCGGGCGATCAAATCCTCGCGCGAGGCCAACGTCCACCGCTACACGCTGCTGGTCTTCATGGTCGCCGCGATCCTGTTGGGCAACGTCATGCTGGTGCTGACCGTGTCGCCGCTCTACCGCTGAGCCGCCCACAGAGCTTCGACCATCCCAGCTTTCTGAAGCAGCCGCGCCGGTGATAAGCTGGCGTCATGATCAGCGCTGAACACGACCGCGCGCTCCTCGAGGCTCTGCGCTGGCAGATCGAGGCCGGCGCCGACGAGGCCATCGGTGCGCAGCCGCTGGACCGCACGGCTGCGCCGCCGGCCGCGGCGCCACGCGCCGCAGGCGGCCTGGCGGAAGCACCGGCCCGGGCGCCTTCGGCCGCGCCCGCGCCCGACAAGCCGGCGCCGGAGCAGGTTGCCCAGCCGCGGCCGCCAGCCAGCCTCGCCTCGGCCAGCGAGACCCAGGCCTCGGCCCAGCGCCTCGCCGCGGGCGCCACCAGCATCGAGGAGATCCGCCAAGCCCTGGAGGCCTTCGAGGGCTGTCCCCTGAAGGCGACGGCAACCCAGCTGTGCCTGTTCGACGGCAACCCGCAGGCCCCAATCATGATCATCGGCGAGGCGCCCGGCGCCCAGGAGGATCGCCAGGGCAAACCTTTCGTCGGCCCCGCCGGACAATTGCTCGACCGCATGCTGGCGGCCATCGGCCTCGATCGCTCAGCGGTCTACATCACCAACCTGCTGTACTGGCGCCCGCCTGGGAACCGCAACCCGACGCCCGGCGAGATCGCCTCCTGCCTGCCCTTCCTGGAGCGCCAGATCGAGATCCTGCAGCCCCAATTGCTGCTGCTGGTCGGCGGCATGTCGGCCAAGACCCTGCTGAACCGCAGCGAGGGTATCCTGAAGCTGCGCGGCCGCTGGGCCGACTACCACCACCCGCGCCTGCCGCATCCGATTCCCGCCCTGCCGACACTGCACCCGGCCTACCTGCTGCGCCAGCCGGCCCAGAAGCGCGAAGCCTGGCGCGACCTGCTGTCCTTCGCCGAGGCAATGGAGCGCGAAGGCATCGGTCGCGCAGCGACCAAACCGGCCGGCTGAAGCGTTATCCACAGGCTGGCCGCCGTCGGGTCGGACGAATCCTCCTTCAAGCACCGGAAAACAGCCATCCAAATGGCTGACTTAACGCCGACTTAACCCGAGTCGTGGCTCTCTAGGGGCCGCAGTTGCAGCCCAACGAGCACTTGGGTAGGGTCGATGAACGAAGCGGGGGTCGCATTGCAATCCATGAGTTGCGCCCGGCGACGGGCCGAACGCCTTCAGCGGAAGGCGCGGACAGCGCTTTTTGCGCTCGCCGCCGGCCTTGGCACGAGCTTCCTCGGCAGCACTGCGGTGCTGATCCCGGCGGCCGGTGCGCAGCTGCTGCAACCGCAGGACCTGCAGTCCGGCGGGACCACCCTGCAGAGCAATCTGCCCGACACTCCTGGTTATCTGCCGCACGGAGCGGACGGCCTGCCCGCCGTCCTGAGCCCGCGCGACGCCGACCTCTATCGCCGCATCTTCGCGGGGCAGGAAGACGGCCGCTGGCAGGAGGCCGACCGCCTCGTCGCCGAACTGACCGACAAGCGCCTGCTGGGCCATGTGCTGGCGCAGCGCTACCTGCACCCGACGGCCTACCGCTCCAAGTACAGCGAGCTGAAAGCGTGGATGGACAGCTACGCCGACCATCCCGAGGCCAAGCGCATCTATAGCCTCGCCCTGAAGCGCCGTCCGGCGAACTACCACCGCCCGCAGCCGCCGGCAAAAGCCGGCAGCGTGGCCTGGGCGGGCCAGCGGACAAACTACGACTACGCATCGCTGCGCCAGCGCTCCCGGGCGACGCGCAGCAAGGTCTCCCGCCTGCTGCGTCAGGTGCGCCTCAACGTGCAGCGCCAGCGCTTCTCGGTAACCGAAAAGCTGCTCGCCCAGCGCTCCGTGCAGGATCTGCTCGATCCGGTCGAGCTCGACCAGGCCCGCGCCCTGGTCGCCGCCGGCTGGTTCTACTACGGCGAGCCCGAGCGCGCTTACGCGCTGGCGGCACCCGCCGCGCAGCGCTCCGGGCGCGCCGCACCGATGATCAACTGGGTGGCCGGCCTGGCCGCCTGGCGCTTGGGCGCGATCGACGAGGCGGCGGCCCACTTCGAGACCCTGGCCAATGCCGACAACGTGGCGGGCTGGAATGCGGCCGCCGGCGCCTACTGGGCCGCACGCGCGCACCTGAAGCAGCAGCGTCCGGATCGCAGCAGCCCGTTGCTGCGCCGTGCGGCCGACTACCCGCGCACCTTCTATGGCCTGCTGGCGCGCCGCGCCCTCGGCATGCCCTTCGATTTCGACTTCGGCGGCCAGGATATGGCGCCGCAGACCGTCGCGCACCTCAACAGCAGCCCGGCAGGCGGGCGCGCACTGGCTCTGCTGCAGATCGGCAACCGCGACCTGGCCGAGGAGGAGTTGGTCGGCTCCGGCGACTGGAGCGATCCGGCGATGGGCGAGGCCCTGCTGGCCCTGGCGCAGCACGCCAGGATGCCGGCCCTGGCCTACCGCATGGGCAACCAGCTGGCGAGCGCCGGCAGCGCCACCGACGCCCTCGGTGGCGTGGTCGACGCCGCGCTCTTCCCGATCCCGCCCTGGCAGCCGCAGAGCGGCTTTACCGTCGACCGCGCGTTGATCTACGCCATGATGCGTCAGGAATCGGCCTTCAACACCCGGGCCACGAGTCCCGACGGCGCGCGCGGCCTGATGCAGCTGATGCCGCGCACCGCCAGCTACATCGGCGACCGCCGCTACCACGGCAGGCGCGAGCACGAGCTCTTCGAGCCGAGCCTCAACATGGAGCTGGGCCAGCGCTACATCGCCTACCTGCTGGTGCACGAGCGCGTGCAGGGGGACCTCTTCCGCCTGACGACGGCCTACAACGGCGGACCGGGCAACCTCGGCAAGTGGGAGCGCGCCATCAACGCCGAGGACGACCCGCTGCTCTTCATCGAGGCCCTGCCGTCGAAGGAGACTCGCCTGTTCATCGAGCGCGTGCTGACCAACCTGTGGATCTACCGCCAGCGCCTCGGCCAGCCGTCGCCGTCACTCGAACATCTTGCAGCCGGCGACTGGCCGCGCTACGTAGCCTTGGACGGAACCCGTGCCGAGGTCGCGCTGAATGGCTCGAATTGACGAGAAGCTTCCCTTTCTGCCCGTCAACATCGCTGTCCTGACCATCTCCGACACCCGGACCCTCGCCGACGACAAGTCCGGCGACCGCCTGGTGGAGATGATCACCCGCGACGGCCACAAGGTGGCCCGGCGCGAGATCGTGACCGACGACTGCGACAGGATCGTCGCCGTGCTGAAGACTCACATCGCCGATCCCGAGGTTGACTGCATCATCACAACCGGCGGCACCGGCGTGACCGGTCGAGACACCACGCCGGAGGCCTTCAAGGCGGTGATGGAAAAGGAGATCGAGGGTTTCGGCGAGCTGTTTCGCATGCTGAGCTACCAGAAGATCGGCACCTCGACCATGCAGAGCCGCGCCATCGGCGGCGTCGCCGACGGCACTTACCTCTTCGCGCTGCCCGGCTCGCCCTCGGCCTGCAAGGACGGCTGGGAGGACATCCTGAAGTTCCAGCTCGACTCGCGCCTCCGCCCCTGCAACCTCGTCGAACTCATGCCGCGCCTGAAGGAACACCTGAAGGCAGCGAGCTGACCGCGGCGGTTTCCGGGCGGAACCCAACCAGTCCACGAAAAGTTCATCAGGCAATTCTCTTTTCTTCTTTGAAAAGAAGGGCGAGCTTCCGCTTAACTGCGGAATGCGGAATCCTTCCCCGACGCCGGCACCGAGGAGTCAACGATGAGCCAAGCCCGTATCGGCGTACCGGACTATGAGGCCATCCCGCTGCCCGACCGGCGCCACTTCAGCGACGCCGAGATGGTCGAGCGGGCTGAGCGCTTCCTGGCGGAGATGAAGACGCGGCACACGGTGCGCGACTTCGCGCCGACGCCGGTGCCGCGCGGGGTGATCGAGGCCTGCCTGTTGACGGCAGGACGCGCGCCGAGCGGCGCCAACCATCAGCCCTGGCACTTCGTCGCGGTCGGCGAGCCCGCCGTGAAGAAGCGCATCCGCGAGGCGGCCGAGGCCGAGGAGAAGGCCTTCTACGCAGGCAAGGCAGGCGACGAGTGGCTGAGCGATCTCGCGCCGCTGGGCACCGACTCCGATAAACCCTTCCTGGAGACCGCGCCCTGGCTGGTCGTCGTCTTCGCCGAGCGCTATCGCATCGAGGCGAACCGCAAGATCGGCAAGAACTACTACATCGGCGAGTCGGTCGGCATCGCCACGGGCATGCTGATCACCGCACTGCACTGCGCCGGGCTCGCCACGCTCACCCACACGCCGAATCCGATGCGCTTCCTCAACCAGATCTGCGGCCGGCCGGAAAACGAGAAGCCCTACTTGATCCTGGTGGCCGGCCACGCGGCAGACGACGCCACCGTGCCCCGCCACGCCAAGGTGAAGAAGCCGCTGGAAGAAATCGCGACCTTCCTCTGAGCGCCGCCTAGCGCGCCGCCAACACGGCATCCAAGAGGCCGGGAAACAGCCGGTCGAGTTCTTCGCGGCGCAGCACGTTCATGTGGGCCGCACCGTCACTGCGGGTGCGCACCACGCCGGCATCGCGCAGCACCCTGAAATGATGGGACATGCTGGACTTGGGGCGGCCGCAATCCAGCGCAGCGCAGGTCGCCTCGCCCTCGTGGTCGAGCTGGCGCACCACGTCGAGGCGCACCGGGTCGCTGAGCGCGTGCAGCACCCGCGTCAGCTCGATCTCCCCGGCATTTGGATGACGCAACGCCCGCATCCCTTGAACTCCCGTCAAGCGGCTCCATATTTCGAATGTTCGATACTTATCGAACTTACGAATTCATTTGGCCTAGACATAGGCGAACCGCCGATTTCCGCAAGACTTCTGTGGAAATCCGCCAAGCCAAGGGACCTCCATGTCGTCGCTTTCCCCATTGTCGCTCTTTGATCCCTTCCCCCTCAAGGATGTCACCCTCAGAAACCGCATCGCGGTTTCGCCGATGTGCCAGTACTCGGCAACCGAGGGGGTGATCAACGACTGGCACTACGCTCACCTCGCCGGCTTGGCGCGCGGCGGTGCCGGTCTGGTGATCGCCGAGGCCACCGCCGTCTCGCCGGAAGGCCGCATCACGCCGGGCTGCGCCGGCCTGTGGAACGACGACCAGACGGAGGCCTTCGTGCCGGCCGTCGCCGCCATCAAAGCAGCCGGTGCGGTGCCCGGCATTCAGATCGCCCACGCCGGCCGCAAGGCCAGCGCCAACCGCCCCTGGGAGGGCGACGACCACATCGCTGAGCAAG
Organism: Kiloniellaceae bacterium; assembly: GCA_009377535.1. Classification (GTDB taxonomy): domain Bacteria; phylum Pseudomonadota; class Alphaproteobacteria; order Kiloniellales; family Kiloniellaceae; genus Pelagibius. Next base: position 38,046 of record WHTV01000001.1, on the reverse strand, counting down.
ACCCGCGCGCCTGGCAGCCGATCGCGCCTTCCGCGATCCCCTTCGGCGCCAACCTGCCGCGCCGCCCGCGGGCCATGACGAAGGACGACATCCACCGCGTACAGCAGGACTACGTCGCCGCCGCCCAGCGCGCCCGCGCCGCCGGCTTCGAGTGGCTGGAGCTGCACTTCGCCCACGGCTACCTCGCCCAGTCCTTCCTCTCGCCGCATTCCAACCGGCGCGACGACGAATACGGCGGCTCCCTGGAGAACCGCAGCCGCTTCCTCGTCGAGACCTTCGAGGCGGTGCGTGACGTCTGGCCGGAAAACCTGCCGCTCACCCTGCGCCTCGGCGTCATCGAGTTCGACGGCCGCGAGCAGACCTTCGAGGAATCCATTGAGCTGGCGCGGCGCTTCGCCGCCAAGGGCCTCGACCTGCTGGACGTCAGCCTCGGGTTCAACATTCCCGGCGCCGCCATTCCCTGGGGTCCGGCCTTCATGGCGCCGCTCGCGGAGCGCATCCGCAAGGAGGCCGGAATCCCCACGGCCACCAGTTGGTTCATCAACGACCCACAGCAGGCTGACGCGCTCCTGCGCGAGGGCAAGGTCGATCTCGTGATGCTGGGCCGGGCGCTGCTGGAGAACCCGCACTGGCCCTACGAGGCCGCCCGCGCCCTCGGCGTCGACAAGGCCGCCTGGGTGCTGCCGGCGCCCTACGCCCACTGGCTGGAGCGCTACCGACCGCGGCGCGACGTGGCCGCCTAAAGCCGCCGGAAGTCGGCGCCGCAACTCAGCCGTAGAGCCGGGCGATCCAGCTAGACGGCAGACCGAGATACCAGAGGGTCAGCAGCGCGAAGTTGCGTGCCGGGCGCAGCCACCAGCCGTCGCGCCGATAGCGCGCCGCAGAGGTCACGGCGGCGCTCTGCAACAGCACGAGGCGCCGGCGGCCGAGGCGGCGCGCCAGGTCGACGTCCTCCATCAAGGACAGCGGCCGGTAGCCGCCGAGGCGGTCGTAGAGGCGGCGCGAAATCAGCAGGCCCTGCTCGCCGTAAGACAGGGCGAGGTGCCGGCTGCGCCAATTGGCCAGGCGCTCGATGCGGCGCGCCTCGGGCGCGCGGTCGTCGAGGCGCAGTCGGAAGGCCGCCGCCGTCTCCGCCGCGCCGGTGCGGGCGATGAAGGCGGCCGCCTCGCGCGACCAGCCGTTCTCCAGACGGGTATCGGCATGGAGAAACAGCAGCCAGTCGCCGGAGCTGCGCGCCGCTCCGGCTATGAGCTGCGGTCCGCGGCCTTCTTGCGCCGCAAAGACCGAGGCGCCGAAACCGTGCGCGATTTCCACCGTCTCAGCGCAGCCGCCGGCATCGGCGATGACGATCTCCCGCAGCAAGCCGGCGTGGCGCGCCTCGCCCAGAGCGCCGAGGCAGCCCGGCAACAGGCTGGCAGCGTCCAGGGTGGGAATGACGATGGAAAGGACTCCGCCCGACATGATGGTCTCTTCTTAGCACAACCGGTGCGAGGCCGCCGCAAGCGCGCACGTTTCGGCGCCATCACGATGGTGCGCCAAGGTCCAGCAGGCAAAACCGGCCGCCAGCGGCACCGGGAATGGGGTTGTCGGCCATCTCTTGCCGGCAACCCTGGCGCGCATGCGAGCAGGCCGGCGACGGACAGCCCCCTGTCGGAACCGCTCCCCCGAGTCGCGCCAGTGAATCTCTGGAGTCAAGAAACTTTTGTTCTTGCTATGTTCTTCTTTTGTCCTTAGCGTTCTGGGCATGGTTGATCTGATCCCTGACCGACCGAAGAAGGGCCGTGGCGCTGTCAGCAATGCCAGCGGGCGCTACGAGCCCTTCACTCGGGTGACCACCGACGACGGCTGGGGAGAGCGCTTCGGCGAACCCGGCCTCGGCGAGCCGTCCGGCCCGCCGACCGAGGTCATTTGGGATGCGACCCGCAGCATCATCACCCGCAATGCCTCGCCGGACATCCCCTTCGACCGCTCCATCAATCCCTACCGGGGCTGCGAGCACGGCTGCATCTACTGCTTCGCGCGGCCGAGCCATGCCTGGCTCGGCTATTCGCCCGGCCTCGATTTCGAGACCAAGATCCTCGCCAAGCCACAGGCTGGCGAACTGCTGAAGAAGGAACTGGCACACAAGGCCTACAAGCCGGCGCCCATCGCGCTGGGCACCAACACCGATCCCTACCAGCCGCTCGAGCGGCGCCTGAAGACCACCCGCGGCATCCTGGAGGTGCTGAAGGAGACCCGGCACCCCTTCACCATCGTCACCAAGTCCAATCTGGTGCTGCGCGACCTCGACATCCTGGCGCCTATGGCCCGCGAGAACCTGGTACGGGTAATGATCTCGCTGACCACCCTCGACCGCGGCCTCGCCCGGGTGATGGAGCCGCGCGCGCCGACGCCCGAGCGCCGCCTGGAGGCGGTGCGCACCCTCAATGCCGCCGGCGTGCCCACAGGGGTGCTGACCGCGCCGGTCATTCCGGCGATCAACGACGCCGAGCTCGAAGCCCTGCTGGAGGTCGCGGTTCGCGCCGGGGCCAAACACGCCGGCTACGTGCTGCTGCGCCTGCCGCTGGAGATCAAGGAGCTCTTCGCCGAGTGGCTGGAGACGCACTTCCCCGACCGCAAGAGCAAGGTGCTCAACCTCGTGCGCGATACCCGCGGTGGCGGGCTCTACCAGGCCGAGTTCGGCCTGCGCCAGCGCGGCAGCGGCGTCTACGCCGACCTCATCGCCAAGCGCTTCAAACAGACCGCGCGGCGTCTCGACCTCAATCGCGGCGCCCCGCCGCTCGACGTCACCCAGTTCCAGGCGCCTAAGGCCGACAGCCGCCAGCTCTCGCTGCTGTAACCCCCTCCGGGGTCCGCCGTTAATCACTTAACCGCTTCCGTGTGTTAGAGATATCGCATGGAAGGGCATACCAGCAGCATCACCGAACTCGCCATCGTCGTCGTCGGCGCGCTCGGCTGTGGCCTGGTAATGCGCCGCTTCCGCCAGCCGATCCTGCTTGGCTACATCCTGGCCGGCGCGGTGCTCGGCCCCTCTGGTTTCGGCTTCGTCGAAAACCGCGAGCAGATCCAGCTGCTCGCCGAGCTCGGCGTGCTGATGCTGCTGTTCTTCATCGGTATGGAGCTGAATCTGCGCGACTTCCGCGCCGTGTGGAAGGTGGCGGTGCTGACCACCGCTTTCCAGATCGTGGTCGCCTTCCTAGGCATGTACCTGCTGGGCCGGCTGCTCGACTGGCCGCTCACGCTTACCGTGGTTGTCGCCTTCGTGGTGGCGCTTTCCTCCACCGCGGTGGCCATCAAGATGCTGGAGGAAATCGGCGAGAAGCGCACCCGGGTCGGCTATGTCACCATAGGCATCCTGATCGCCCAGGATCTGGCGGTGATCCCGATGATCCTCATCATCGGCGCGTTCCACGGCGAGGGCGGCATCGGCACCCTGGCGATCCTCAAGATCGCCATCTCCATCGTCTTCCTCGGCCTGATGATCGCCTACCTCGGCAAGCGCAAACGGGTGCGCCTGCCCTTCAGCAAGGGCATCGGCCGTGCCAACGACCTGACGCCGCTGGCCGGGCTGGGCTTCTGCTTCGGGGCCGCGGCGGTCTCCGGCGTGCTCGGCCTTTCGGCCTCCTACGGCGCCTTCCTCGCCGGCCTGGTGATCGGCAATTCGACCATCCGCCGCGCCATGATCCACTACACCGCGCCGATCCAGGCGGTGCTGCTGATGGTATTCTTCCTGACCATCGGCCTGCTCATCGACGTCGCCTACATCTGGGCCAACCTCGGCACCGTGGTGATGCTGGTGTTCTTCGTCGCCGTCCTGAAGACGGCGCTGAACATCGGCCTCATGCGCGCCCTCGGCGAAACTTGGCCGCGCGCCTTCCTCTCCGCCGTGCTGCTGGCCCAGCTTGGCGAGTTCTCTTTCATCCTCGCCGCACAGGGGCTTGCAGTCGCCGCGATCGACTGGGAAAGTCACCGCCTGCTGGTCGCCGTCACGGTGCTGTCGCTGATGATGAGCCCGGTGTGGCTGGAGGCGGCACGCCGCCTGCACCGCATCGCGCTGCTCGGCATCACCTCGGGCCGTGAGACCCTGCGTCTTACCATCGGGCCGGAGGCGCTGGCTCTGGACCGCTCGCGCGGGCTGGTCTTCGCCTGGCTGGCGCGCCGCCGTCGGCCGGGGGCCAAGGCCGCCGGCAAGGCCGCGGCCGACTAGGCAGGTGCTTGGGGGAACGTCAGGGGGAAGCGAAGGGTGCCGGATTTCGTGCTGGAAGTGGAGCTGGGACAGGAGAGAGGCAGGACCGTCATCGGCATCGACGAGGCCGGGCGTGGCCCCTTGGCAGGACCGGTCACCGCCGCCGCCGTATGGCTCGATCCCGCAAGACTCGACCCGGCGCTGGCCTGCCGCCTGGACGACTCCAAGAAACTCTCCCCCGCGCTGCGGGACACCCTGTTCCAGGCGCTGACCGACCCGGCAGCGGGCTGTGCGCTGATCGGCCTCGGCGAGGCCAGCGTCGCGGAGATCGACGAGCTGAACATCCTGCAGGCCGCACTGCTCGCCATGCAGCGCGCCGCCACGGCCCTGGCCGCCGCCCTCGACGCCGCCCAGCCGGGCCGCCGGGCCGAGGCCGCCCTGGTCGACGGCGACAAACTGCCCAAGCTCGCCTGCGAGGCCCGTGCCGTGGTGCAGGGCGACGGCCGCTGCCTCAGCATCGCCGCCGCCTCCATCATCGCCAAGGTGACCCGCGACCGCACCATGGCCGGCCACGCCGACGACTTTCCCGGCTACGGCTGGGAACGCAATCAAGGCTACGGCACGCCGGAGCACCGCGCGGGCATCGCCCGGCTCGGCGTCACCCCGCTGCACCGCCGCTCATTTCGCCCTGTGCGTGAGGCACTTTTGCTAAAGGCTTGAGTCGCCAAGACTCTTGACGGCCGAGTCGGCTTGACTCAGGATGCCCTCTTTCGTGCCGAATCGGGGTCGGCGCGCCCAAGAGGGGGATCAGAGCTTGCAGAAGGACGTGGTCAGACAGGGCGACTGCATCGCCTTGATGGAGGCCATGCCGGAGGCCTCGGTCGACATGGTCTTCGCGGACCCGCCCTACAATCTCCAGCTCGAGGGCGAGCTGCTGCGCCCCAACAACAGCAAGGTCGACGCCGTCGACGACGCCTGGGACCAGTTCGACAGCTTCGCCGTCTACGACGACTTCACCCGCCGCTGGCTGCGCGCCGCGCGCCGCCTGCTGAAGGTCAACGGCACGCTCTGGGTAATCGGCAGCTACCACAATATTTTCCGCGTCGGCACCGCGCTGCAGGATCTCGACTACTGGATCCTCAACGACGTCGTGTGGCGCAAGACCAACCCGATGCCGAACTTCCGCGGCCGGCGCTTCACTAACGCGCACGAGACCATGATCTGGGCGGCCAAGGACAAGGACGCACGCTACACCTTCAACTACGATGCCATGAAGCGGCTGAACGACGACCTGCAGATGCGCAGCGACTGGCTGATCCCGATCTGCAGCGGCGGCGAGCGGCTGAAGAACGGCAAAGGCGAGAAGGCGCACCCGACGCAGAAGCCGGAAGCCCTGCTCCACCGTGTCATCATGGCGGCGACCCGGCCCGGCGAGATCGTGCTCGACCCCTTCTTCGGCTCCGGCACCACAGGGGCCGTCGCGCGCAAGCTCGGCCGCCACTACATCGGCCTGGAGCGCGACGCCGACTACATCGCCGTCGCCAAGCAGCGCATCGCCCAGGTGCAGCCGATCACCGACCTGGAGCTGATCGATGCCCCGGCCAAGCGCCAGGAGCCGCGCATTCCCTTCGGCTGGCTCATCGAGCACGGCCTCTTGGAGCCCGGCACTGTGCTGCACGGGCCGGACAAACGCTGGAGCGCCAAGGTGCGCGCCGACGGCACCCTCATCACCACCGACTTCAAGGGCTCGATCCACCAGGTCGGCGCCCACCTGCAGGGCGCGCCGTCGTGCAACGGCTGGGCCTTCTGGCACCTCAACGTCGAGGGCAAGCCGGTCTCCATCGACGTGCTGCGCCAGAAGCTGCGCGCCAACCTCAACACCACGATGAACTGAGGCGGCGTAGCACCGCCGGGAACTAAAGCGCGTCGCTGCCGGTCTCGCCGGTGCGGATGCGCAGGGCGGCGCCGAGGTCGAAGACGAAGATCTTGCCGTCGCCAATCTTGCCGCTGCGCGCGGATTCGGCGACCGCCTCGACCACCGCCTCGGCCTGGTCGTCGGCCACCGCGATCTCGATCTTGATCTTCGGCACGTAGTTGATTTCGTACTCGGCGCCCCGGTAGACCTCGGTGTGGCCCTTCTGGCGCCCGTAGCCGTAGACGTCGCTGGCCGTCATGCCATGCACGCCGAGGGCGCCCAGGGCCTCGCGCACCTTGTCCAGCCGGTGCGGCTGGATGACCGCTGTGATGTATTTCATAGCAGCTCCCTCCCAGGAGTTCCCGCTCAGGGATTGTAGGCTTTTTCGCCGTGGGCGGTGAAGTCGAGACCCTCTATCTCGTCCTCGCGGCTGACGCGAAGGCCGAGGGTCATGGCGATGAGCTTCACCATCACGAAGGTGGCAAGGGCGCTCCACGCGGCGACGGCGCCGACGCCGGCGAGTTGCACCAGGAACTGGTTCGCCATGCCGCCTTCGGCGTTCACGCCGGTGCCGCCGGGCAGACCGGCCAGCAAGGCGACCAGCAATGTGCCGGTGGCGCCGCCGATGCCGTGCACCGCCAGCACGTCCAGCGAGTCGTCGATGCGCCAGCGGTGCTTTATGAGGTCGACGGCTACGAAACAAAGGATGCCGCCGGCAAGCCCCAGCAGGATGCCGCCCATGGGGCCGACGAAGCCGGAGGCCGGCGTCACGGTGGCCAGGCCGGCGATGGTGCCGGTGACGAAGCCGACCAGGCTGGGCTTGCCGAACCTCACCGTCTCGATGACCAGCCAGACCAGCGAGGCGACGGCGGCGGAAAGGTGCGTCACCAGCATCGCCATGCCGGCATCGGCCCCGGCGCCCAGCGCGGAGCCGGCGTTGAAGCCGAACCAGCCGACCCACAGCAGCGAGGCGCCGACCATCACCATCCAGGGGGCGTGGGGCGGGCGGGTGTGGGTCGGAAAGCCGTCGCGCGCGCCCAGCATGGCGGCGATGACCACGGCGGAGACGCCGGCGGTGACGTGCACCACGATGCCGCCGGCGTAGTCCATCACGCGCAACTCGGCCAGCCAGCCGCCGCCCCACACCCAGTGGGTCACCGGGACGTAGACGACAAGCAGCCAGAGCACCGCGAAGGCCATCACGGCAGTGAAGCGGATGCGCTCGACGAAGGCGCCGACGACGAGCGCCGGGGTGATGATCGCGAAGGTCATCTGGAACATGACGAAGACGCTTTCCGGCAGGGCGGTGCCGGCAAAGACGCTGTCGCGCTCGAGGCCGGCCAGCATCACGCGGCCGAGGCCGCCGATGAAGGCATTGCCCGCCTCGAAGGCCAGCGAGTAGCCGCAGACCACCCAGACCACCGAGGCCAGGGCGGCGATGGTGATGCACTGCATCAACACCGACAGCACGTTCTTCGACTGCACCAGGCCGGCGTAGAACAGCGCAAGGCCCGGCAGGGTCATCAGGAGAACCAGGGCCGTGGACGTCAGAATCCACGCGGTATCGCCGCTATCGATCATCGGATTTTCCCCCCAAAGTGCCGGCCGGCGGCATCACGCCGCCCGGAGCACGAGTCGTTCTTGTGCGAATGAGGGATAGCCGAGAGCCGCGCCGGCCGCAACTGGCAGATCAGTCAAGCCTCTGAAGGGCGCGGCCGAAGCGATGGTTCAGGCCGCCGGGGACGTCGGCGCGAAAACCCGCACTGGCTGCAGCAGCCAGTGGTGCAGCAGGCCCCGGACCCCATGCCCGGGACCATGGCCGAGACCGCGGGCTTCCTTCAGCGGAAATCGAATGAACCTTCCGGGCGTTCGCGGCGACCCATGGGCAAGAAACCACACCCCCAAGGAGGATGCCCCATGGCCCGCCCGCTTTCCCGCCGACTGACCGGCACTGCCGGCATCAGCGCCGCCCTTGTCCTGGCCGCCAGCACGGCCGCCGCTCAGCCGAACCTCGTGCCCGTGCTGAACAACCCCATGAACGCCAGCGTTGGGGTGCAGAACACCGGCAAGACCGCGGCCGGCCCGAGCCACCTGACGATCAACTGCACCAGGTTCGGCCAGGCCGACGGCGGCTGCCCGGACATGCCCGGCCTCGCCGCCTACGCCGACCCGGCCTATCCGAACCGCGTCGTCATCGAGGTGCCTGCCCTCGAGCCGGGCGCGAGCTTCAACCACAATCTCGCCTTCTGGGCCGCCATCCCCTGGACGCCGGGCACCTACGTGTTCGACGCCCGCGCCGACGCCGGCAATGCGGTGGCCGAATCCAACGAGGCCAACAACACGACCCAGAGCAGCTACACCGAACAGCCCGGCGCCGGCGTCGCGCCGCCGCAGCCCCTGCCGCTCGCCACGAAACCCGCGGCCGGCGCCACGGTGGCAACGCTCGGCAAGGCCGACATCATGTCGACCACCCTCGGTAGTTTCATCGGCGGCGACCACAGCGCCTGGAACCAGGTGCAGACCGTGCGCAACGGCACCATCAGTCAGACCCAGTACGGGCTCGACGGCGACGAGTGCGTCGTGCCCTCGAAGGTCCGCCTGATGAACATCGGCGACGTGAACAGCGGCATCTTCCGCCTCTCTGTCTACGTCGACGGTGAACTGCGCCACCTGAAGCAGACGGTCACGCTGGCCAAGGGCGAGAACAAGTGGATCCCCTACGACCTGCGCCTCAATGAGGGCGCCAACGACGTGGAGATCCGCCTCGACGACCTCGACCAGGTGCCCGAGAAGGATGAGACCAACAACATCTACCACACCACGGTACGGGTACCCTTCGACTGCGACGGCATCGGCGTGCTGGCCCCGGCCAGGACCGCGGGCGGCCAGGCGAAGCCACCGCAGCCGGCCGCACCGGCCAAGCCGCAGCGCCTCGCCCCCGTGCAGCCTGACGAGCCGAAGCGCCTGCAGCTGCGCGCACCGACGCGTCCCACCAACTAGCCTTTCCTCCTGAAGCTCCCCACTGGGCGGCTGCACAAGGCAGCCGCCCTTTCTTTTTGTCCTGCGATGTTTGCGGCTGCGCTATCGTGCCGGCCGATCAAGAGCCGACAGGACTGCCATGCCACAAGCCCGACTCGACGAAGACCTGCTGAACCGCCCGGGCAGCCGGCTGGAGATCGCCACTCCCGCCCTGGTACTCGACCTCGACGCACTGGAGGCCAACATCGCCGCCATGGCGGCCTGGGCGACCTCCCAGGGCGTCGCCCTCAGGCCCCACGCCAAGACCCACAAATGCGCTGCCATCGGCCGGCTGCAGATGGCGGCCGGCGCCCTCGGGCTGTGCTGCGCCAAACTGTCCGAGGCCGAGGCTCTGGCCGCGGCCGGGCTCGAGCGCTTCCTGCTCACTGCGCCGGTCGTCGGCGCGCGCCGCATCGCGCGCCTCTTGAAGCTGGCGGCGCGGGCGGGCGAGGTCATGGTGGTCGTCGATGATGCCGAGAACCTGCGCGCCCTGGGCGCGGCGGCTGACGCCGCGGGTTGCGACCTCGGCGTGCTGATCGACGTCGACATCGGCCAGGAGCGCACGGGCGTCATCGACGCCGAGGCGGCCCTGGTCCTCGCCGGGATCATCGCTGGCGCCCCGCGGCTGACGTTCAAGGGCCTGCAGGGCTACGCCGGCCAAGTGCAGCACATCGCCGGCTACGCAGAGCGCCGGCGAGCATCCCACGACAGTCTGGCGAAACTGGCCGCGGTGCGCGACCGCCTGGCGGCGGCGGGCCAACCCAGCCCGCTCGTGACCGGCGGCGGCACCGGCAGCCACGCGCTCGATCCGGCCGCCGGCGTGCTGACGGAGCTGCAGGTCGGTTCCTACATCGTCTCCGACGTGGAATACGATGCCGTGGACCTCACCGGCGACGGGCGGCGCCCCTTTCGCTCGGCGCTCTTCGTCTATGCCCGCGTGGTGAGCGCCTGCCATGCGGGCTTCGTCACCATCGATGCAGGCTCCAAGAGCTTGGCGATGGACGGCCCGGCGCCTGTGGTCGCGTTCGGCGCAGCGCAGGGCAGCACCTACAGCTGCGTCGGCGACGAGTTTGGGCGCCTCACCCTGCCGCCGGGCGGCAAGGGCCCACGGCCGGGCGACCTGGTCGGCCTGGTGGTGCCGCATTGCGACCCCACCATCAATGCCTTCGACTGGTATCACTGCGTGCGCGGCGACAAACTGGTCGACATCTGGCCGATCGAAGCGCGCGGCTGCGCCGCCTAGGTCGCCCGGCCCACCGGCATGCGGCGGCCGAGAGCGACGCTGGCCACCACGAAGACTGCGAAGCCGAGGGTCAGACCGTCGATCGCCTCGCCCAGCAGCAGGGCAGAGGCAGCGATGGTGAGGAACGTCTGCAGCAGTTGCACCTGGCTGACCCGCGCCACGCCGCCGAGCGCCAGGCCGCGGTACCAGGCGAAGAAGCCGAAGAGTTGGCTGAACAGGGCGACGTAGAAGAAGGCGGCCCAGCTTTCCGGCGAGCCCGGCAGGCCATGCAGCAGAACGGCCGGTACCACCGGCACCAGCAGCAGCGGAAAGGCGATCACCAGCGCCCAGCAGATCACCTGCCAGCCGCCCAGGCTGCGGCTGAGGCGGGCGCCTTCCGCATAGCCGACGGCGGCGCAGGCCACTGAGCCGAGCAGGGCCAGGTGGCCGAGGCTCAAGTCGCCGCCGCCGCGCAGCAGCGAGAAGGCCACCACGGCGCCGCCGCCAAGCAGCGACATCAGCCAGAAGCCGAGCGACGGCCGCTCGCGCAGGATCACCGCGCCGGCCATCGCCGTGACCAACGGCAGGATGCCGAGCACCACGCCGCCGTGGGCGGCCGGCACCCGTTGCATGCCCCAGGCCGAGAGCAGCGGGAAGCCGAAGATAACGCCGGCGGCCACCAGGGCGAGCGCACGCCATTCGCTGCCGCGCGGCCGGCGCTGGCGGGTGGCCAGCAGGATGGCCGCGGCGACGACCCCTGCCACCAGGGAGCGGCCGAGGCCGAAGACCACCGGGTCGCTGTCGGTCATCGCCAGGCGCGTGACCGGCAGCGTGAGGCTGAACACCGCCACGCCGATGAAGCCGAGCACCAAGCCCCGGCTTTCGGCAAGCGGGTCGCGGCCCTGGACGGCGAGAACGGTCTCAGTCATCGCGGCCGACGACGGCGGTCTGGGTGAGGCCATGCGCGATGATCTTGCGCATCACCGTGGGGAGCGCCTCGTCGGCCAGGCCGTCGAGCGATACCCAGTGGCCGGCGTCGATCGCTTTCGATTGGGCCCGCGCCGCCCAGACCGTCACCTCGAAGTGGAAATGCGTGAAGGTGTGGCGCACCAGGCCGGGCAGTTCGCGCCACTCGGCGGCCGCAGGAGCCGCCGCCTGAGCCTCCGCCGCCGGCCAAGGCGCCTCGCGCCAGGGCGTCGAGGGCACCTCCATCATGCCGCCGAGCAGGCCTTTTTCCGGCCGCCGGCGCAGCAGCAGCGCGCCATCCGCCGCCATCAGCCAGAAGGCGACGGCGCGGCGCGTCGGCTTGGCCGCCTTGGATTGGCGCCGCGGCAAGCCTTGCGCGATGCCCGCGGCCTTGGCCTGGCAGTCTGCTTCCAGCGGGCAGAGCAGGCACTTCGGCCGGCGCGGCAGGCAGACCGTGGCGCCGAGATCCATCATTGCCTGGGCGAAGTCGCCGGCGCGCTGTTCCGGGGTCAGGCCGTCGGCCAGGCGGTGCAGCTCGGCCTTGGCCGCCGGCAGTGGGGTTTCGACCTTGAACAGGCGGGCCACCACCCGCTCGACGTTGCCGTCAACCACCACGGCGCGCTGCCCGAAGGCAATGGCGGCGATGGCCGCCGCGGTGTAGCGGCCGATGCCGGGCAACTTCAGCAGCTCGGCCTCGCGGTCGGGAAAGACGCCGCCCAACTCGCCCGCCACCATCTGGGCGCAGCGGTGCAGGTTGCGCGCCCGGGCATAGTAGCCGAGCCCGGCCCAGGCGGTCAGAACGTCGTCCAGCGGCGCGGCGGCAAGCGCCGCAACGTTGGGCCAGCGAGCGAGGAAATCGGCAAAGTAGGGCCCCACCGTCACCACGGTGGTCTGCTGCAGCATGATCTCGCTGAGCCAGACGCGGTAGGGATCGGCCGGCGGATCCCCCTGGCGCGTACGCCATGGCAGGGTCCGGGCGTGCCGGTCGTACCAGGCGAGCAGCCGTTCCGCGCCGCGGTAATCTTGCGGTGACCGGGGCTTTGAAGGTGCGACAGAAGCCATGCCCTTCTCTATACTGCGCGGACAATCACGGCAAAGCAGGCTTTTGTCACCGCGACAATGTCGGATTTCTCCACTTCACGCGATCGGCGCCACGGCGGCCTGCGGGCACTGGGCGGCAGCCTGGGCACGGTGACCAAACGCGCCTTTGCGCGCCGCGGCCTCACCGGCGCCGACATCGCCCGGCAATGGCCAGCCATCGTCGGCGGCGAGCTGGCCGCCCATTGCCGCCCGCGGCAACTGCGCTTTCCCAAGCCCGGCGAAGCCGCCGAGGGCCGCCTCACCCTGCGCGTGGCGTCGGGCTGGGCGCTGCAGCTGCAGCACCTGGAGCCGCTGGTGCTGGAGCGCATCAACGGCTTCTTCGGCTATCGCGCGGTGGCCCGCCTGGTGCTGCAGCAGGGTCCGCTGCCGGCGCTGCGGGGCGCCCCCTCGGCTACCAGAAATCGGACCGCGGAAGCGCCGCCGCGGCCGCTCGACCCGGCGCTCTCGGTGAAACTATCCACAGTCGCCGATCCGGAGTTGCGCGCGGCACTGGAAAGTCTCGGCCGGTCACTGCGTCAAAAGCGGGACGGCCCCGGGGAAAAGCCTTAAGTTTCCGCCGCCGCGGGGCCTCCTTGAACCTGGGCCGCCGGGCGGCAGAACGGCGCTTTCCAAGGACCATTAGGGCGCTTGTGGAATCCGAAACGGCCCTCTAGCATGCACAACATCTGGTAGGTATAGCTATGAATAGACGGAACATTCTGATCGGTCTTGGGGTCGTCGCAGCCGGTGCCGCCGGCGGCGCCTACTGGTTGTACAGTGGCCGCATGGCCCCGCAGACGGCCAGCGAGACGGCCCCGACGGGGACCACCACCCTGGCGACCGCGTCCGGCGAGATGCCGATCTTCGAGGATGACCGCATCCTCGGCGACGCCGCCGCGCCGGTCACCATCCTCGAATACTCCTCCCTCACCTGCCCACACTGCGCCGCGTTCCACAGCGACACCCTGCCGCAGGTGAAGGCGGAGTGGATCGACAGCGGGCGCGCCCGTCTGGTCTACCGCCACTACCCGCTCGACCAGGTCGCGCTGCGCGCGGCCGCCGTGGCCAACTGCATCCCGGGCAACGGCTTCTTCGGCTTCCTCGACGTGTTGTTCGCCAATCAGACGAAGTGGGCCCAGAGCCAGGACCCCTTCACGGTGATCGCCCAGTACGCCGCCCTGGCGGGGCTCGACAAGGCGGCTTTCGAGGCCTGCCTGAACGACGAGGCGGTGATCGACCGGATCCTGGAGCTGCAGAGCGACGGCCGTGCCAAATATGACGTTGCCTCGACTCCGACCTTCGTGGTCAACGGCACGCCGGTGGCCGGCAACCGCAGTTACGAAGAGTTCAACAGCATCTTGGAATCGGCGGCCACCGCGGCCTCCTGAGGCGCGGCCGCTTCGCAAGGGCATACCAAGGTTTAAGGATCTGTCATGACGGTTCGCGGGGAATAGCCAGGCGTGGTGCAGTTCACCAAGCTTCGCTTGAGCGGCTTCAAGTCCTTCGTGGAAAACACCGAACTGGTGATCGAGCCCGGCGTGACCGGCGTCGTCGGCCCCAACGGCTGCGGTAAGTCCAACCTGGTCGAGGCCCTGCGCTGGGCCATGGGCGAGACCTCGGCCAAGCGCATGCGCGGCAGCGAGATGGACGACGTCATCTTCGCCGGCACCTCCGGCCGCCCGGCGCGCAACGTGGCTGACGTGACCATCGTGCTCGACAACGACCAGCGCAAGGCGCCGGCGATGTTCAACGAGTTCGAAGAGATCGAGGTGGTCCGCCGCATCGAGCGCGGCTCCGGCTCGGTCTACCGGGTGAACGGCAAGGACGTGCGCGCGCGCGACGTGCAGCTGCTGTTCGCCGATGCCGCGACCGGCGCCCACTCGACCGCCCTGGTGAGCCAGGGCCGCATCGGCGCCATCATCAATGCCAAGCCCGCCGACCGCCGCTCCCTGCTCGAAGAGGCCGCCGGCATCAGCGGCCTGCACTCGCGCCGCCACGAGGCCGAGCTGCGCCTGCGCGCGGCGGAAACCAACCTGGAGCGCCTGGACGACGTCATCGCCACCTTGGAGTCGCAGCTCCAAGGCCTCAAGAAGCAGGCCCGCCAGGCGACCCGCTACCGTAACGTGGCCGACCAGATCCGCCGTTCGGAGGCCGTCGTGCTGCACCTGGAGGGCGCCGAGGCCAAGACCGCCCTCGAGCGCGCCGAGATCGGCTTCGCCGAGGCCGAGGCGGCCGTCGCCGAGGCGACCCAGGCCGCCGCCGTGAAGTCCACCGAGCAGGCTGAGGCCGCCGCCGCCCTGCCGGGCCTGCGCGAGGCGGAGGCCGAGGCCGCCGCCGCCCTGCAGCGCCTGAAGGTCGACCGCGACACTCTGGTCCGCGAGGAAGCACAGGCCGCCGAGGGCAAGCTCCGCGCCGAAGAACGCTTGGCCCAGCTGCTCGGCGACAAGAGCCGCGCCGAGGTCCTGGCCGGCGACGCCGAGGCGGCGCAGCAGCGTCTGGAGCAGGAGCGTGCCGGCTTGGCCGCCGCCGCCGAGGGCGAGCACGAGACCATTGCCGCCGCCGAAGTCGGACGGGCCGAGTCCGCCGGCAAGGCCGAACAGCAGGAACAGGCGCTCGCCGCCGTCACCAAGAAGATCGCCGAGGACGAAGCCCGCGCCAACGCTCTGCAGCGCCGCATCGGGGAGCTGACCCAGCGCCTGCAGCGGCTGCGCGAGCAGCGCGAGCAGGCTGCCGCCCAGCGCGAGGCGGTGCTGCGCGACACCGTGGCCGAAACCGAGCTGGAGGCCGCCGCCGAAACGCTGACCGGCGCCGACCAGCGCCTCTCGCAACTGCGCGAGGCCAGCAGCGCGGCTTCCGAAGCCACCGTCGAGGCGCGCCGCCTGGAAGCCGAGTCGCGCGGCCGCCTGCGCGAGCAGGAAGCCGTGCAGTCCAAGCTGGAAGCCGAGATCTCGGCCCTGACCGCCCTCTTGGAGCCGACCGAGGGCGACATCTGGCCGCCGGTGGTCGATGCCGTCACCGTGACGCCGGGCTACGAGGCGGCGCTCGGCGCCGCCCTCGGCGACGACCTCACGGTGTCCACCGACGAGGCCGCCCCGGTGCATTGGCAGGCCCTGGGGCCGCTGGCCGACGCGCCGATCTTGCCCGCGGGCAGCGAGCCGTTGAACGGCGTTGTACGCGGGCCCGCCGCCCTCGACCGCCGTTTGGCGCAGATCGGCGTGGTGCCCGACCGCGAGACCGGTGGGCGCCTGCAGGCCCAGTTGCAGCCGGGCCAGCGCCTGGTGACCCGCGAGGGCGACCTGTGGCGCTGGGACGGCTTCACCGCCCGCGCCGAGGCCCCGACCGCCGCGGCCCAGCGCATGGCCCAACGCAACCGCGTGGCCGAGCTGAGCGCCAAGCTGGAAGGCGTCGGGCGCGAAACCGCGCGGGCCGCAGCCGACCACGGCGAGCTGGAAACCGCTGTCGAGCAGGCCGCCGCCGGCGAGCGCGCCGCGCGGACCGCCGAGACCGAGGCCTTCGAGGCGGTGAACACCGCCCGCAGGCGGCACGGCGATCTCGCCCAGCGGGCCGCGGCCGTCGCCTCCCGCCTCGCCGCCTTGGACGAGACCCTGGCGCGGCTCGGCGCCGATGTGGAGGAGACCGAAGGTACCCTGGCCCAGGGCCAGGCGGAGCAGACCAGCCTGCCCGACCTCAACCTGGCCCACCAGCAGGCCGACGAGCTGCGCGAGGAGCTGGCCGCCGCGCGCGGCGCCCTGATCGAACGCCAGACGCGCCTCGACCAGCTGCGCCGCGAGGCCGAGGCCCGCGGCCGCCGCCTGACCGACATCGCGACCGAGCGGCAGTCCTGGGCGCGCCGCGCCGGCGAGGCCAAGACCCACCTGGCCGAACTGGAGGAGCGCCGCGCCGCCACCGAGGCGGAGATCGAAACCCTCGCGGCCATTCCCCTTGCGCTGGCCGCAAAGCGCGCCGCCCTGGCCGAGCTGATCGACGAGGCCGAGGCGCGCCGGCGCAGCGCCGCCGATGCCCTGGCCAGCGGCGAGACCCGGCTCAGCGAGGCCGACAAGGCCCTGAAAGCCGAGGAAGCCCGCCTGACCAACGCCCGCGAGAACCGCATCCGCGCCGAGGGCGCCGTCTCGCAGACGCGCCAGACCCTCGACACGGTGATCGCCCGGGTGCGTGAGAAGCTCGATTGCACCCTCGACGAGGTGCTGGAGGTGGCCGAGGTGGCGGAAGGCCAGGAATTGCCCGCGCGCGAGGAGGTCGAAGCCAAGCTCGCCCGCCTCGTGCGCGAGCGCGAGAACCTCGGCGTTGTAAACCTGCGCGCCGAGGTCGAGGCCCGCGAGCTCGATGAACAGATCGTCGGCATGCAATCCGAGCGCGCCGACCTGGTTAACGCCATCGCCCGCCTGCGCCAGGGCATCGCGGGCCTGAACCGCGAGGGCCGCGAGCGCCTGCTGGCCGCCTTCGAGGCCGTGAACACCCATTTCCAGGAGCTTTTCGTGCGCCTCTTCGGCGGCGGTCGGGCCCACCTGAAGCTCACCGAGTCCGAGGATCCCCTGGCCGCCGGGCTGGAGATCATGGCGAGCCCGCCGGGCAAGCGCCTGCAGGTCATGTCATTGCTGTCCGGCGGCGAACAGGCCCTGACGGCGCTGGCCCTGCTGTTCGGCGTGTTCCTCACCAATCCAGCGCCGATCTGCGTGCTGGACGAGGTGGACGCGCCGCTCGACGACGCCAACGTCGATCGCTTCTGCTCGCTGGTCGACGAGCTGACCAAGGCGACCGGCACCCGCTTCCTGGTCATCACCCACCACCGCATGACCATGGCCCGGGTGGATCGCCTCTACGGCGTCACCATGGCCGAGCGCGGCGTCAGCCAGCTCGTCTCGGTCGACCTGGAAGCCGCCGAGACCCTGCGCGAGAGCGCCTAGAAAGCATCCCGGGACCGCCACTTTGCCCACGCTTGCCCGGGACCCCGGGCCGCCGCCCCGGCGGCTCTGCAAAAGCCGCCGAATCCGGGCGTTTCGCGGGGTTTCTTCGCCTTGACAGGGCGGGGGAGTCTTCATACTGTGCGCCCGAATTCAGCTCAGGTCACAGTCAATCCTTGGGGAGAAGCGGGCGTCGGGCCAGGGGAAAGAAGGCGGCTCATGAAAGACGACTCTCCCCTGCCATCCCTCGCAAAGCTGGACGAGAAACTCCGCGCGGCACATGCCAAGCGGCGCAAGTCGAAGGCGCGCCCTGAGGATCAGGGGCAGGGATTGGCCTTCGCTCTGCGGATCGGGGTTGAAATCGTTGCGGCGCTGATCGTCGGCGTCGGGATGGGTGTGCTTCTGGACTGGTGGCTGGGAACCAAGCCTTGGTTCCTGCTGCTGTTTTTCGTGCTCGGTGCGGCCGCGGGATTCATGAACGTGTTCCGGGTTGTCGGGGGACTGGGCGGTCAGGTCGGATACCGCAAGAATGCAAAGCCGGAGGACGAATCCTCCAAGCAGGCCGGCGACGGGCGAGACGCCGGCAGTACAGACGGGACGGATAAGGGTTAGAGAATGGCCGAGACCGGTGGGCATAGTCCCCTAGAGCAGTTCGAGATCAACAGCATCTTCCCGCCGGGCGACCACGGGGAAGTCGGCGCCTTCACCTTCACCAACTCCTCGCTGACGATGGTGGCCGCGCTGGTGCTGATCTCGGCCTTCCTGATCCTCGGCATGCGCCGCGGCGCCCTGGTTCCCGGGCGCATGCAGAGCCTGGCCGAGATGTCCTACGAGTTCATTGCCGGGCTGATATCGGACACCGTCGGCGCCGAGGGCCGGCGCTACTTCCCGATCGTCTTCACGCTCTTCATGTTCATCCTGTTCGGCAACCTGCTCGGCATGCTGCCTTACAGCTTCACCTTCACCAGCCACATCATCGTGACCTTCGCCCTGGCGTTGATCGTGTTCATCGGCGTGACCATCCTGGCCATTGCCAAGCACGGCCTGCACTTCTTCTCCTTCTTCGTGCCGCCGGGCGCGCCGATCGCCATGTGGCCGCTGCTGATCCCGATCGAGGTGATCTCCTACCTCTCGCGCCCGATCAGCCTCTCAGTCCGACTCTTCGCCAACATGCTGGCCGGCCACACCCTGCTGAAGGTGATCGCCGGTTTCATCGGCCTGCTCGGCGTCTTCGGTATCCTGCCTTTCGCGCTGGTCGTCGCGCTGACCGGCCTGGAGATTCTCATCGCCTTCCTCCAGGCCTACGTCTTCGCCATCCTGACCTGCCTCTACATCAACGACGCCCTGCACTTGCACTGATAGGGGCATCTGCACTGATCCAGTGCCCTGCCAGGGCGTCCTTCCCTCAACCCGCATCATCGCCATTTACGTCAAAGGGAGCTTTAACAATGGAACTCGAAGCCGCGAAAGTGATCGGCGCCGGTCTGGCCGTCATCGGTGTGATCGGCTCCGGTATCGGCATCGGCAACATCTTCTCGTCCTTCATCGTGGCGGTGGGCCGCAATCCGGCGGCGCGTGGTGAGGTTTTCACCATGACCATGCTGGGCTTCGCGCTGGTGGAAGCCATCGCGTTGTTCGCGCTGGTCATCGCGCTGCTCATCCTGTTCGGCTAAACGCCGTTCGGGGAAGGCCTGCCGGCGGCACCTGCCTGCCGCCGGCGGACGGACCCCGCCGGCATCATCCCTGACAGAGTGAGAGGACGCGGGCCATGCCCCAACTCGATCCTGCCGTCTGGTCGACCCAGCTGTTCTGGCTGGCGATCACCTTCGGCGTGCTCTACCTGATCATCTGGCGCGTCGCGCTGCCGCGCATCGCCGACGTTCTGGAAGCCAGGCAGCGCAAGCTCGACGACGACCTGAAGAAGGCGACGGCTCTGAAGGAAGAGGCCGAGACCATCCTGGCCGAGTACGAGAGAATGCGCGCCAACGCGCAGGCTTCGGCCCATGCCGCCCTGCAGAAGGCCCAAAACGAGATGAAGGCCGAGGCTGAGCGCCAGAGTCACGCGCTGGCGGCCCGCCTCGGCAAGCAGACCGACGAAGCCGAGGCACGCATTGCGGCGGCCAAGTCGGCGGCCATTGCCGGCCTGGAGAGCACCGTGAGCGAGGTGGTTGCCGCGGCCACCGAGAAGCTCATCGGCGTGAAGGCCGGCGAGCAGGAAGTCGCGCGCGCCGTCGGCAGCGTGATGGGAGGCAAGCGCTGATGCTGAACGATCCCACATTCTGGGTCGCCATCGCCTTTTTCGTCTTCGCCGGCCTGATGATCTGGAAAGCCCGCCAGCCGGTCCTGAAGGGCCTCGACGCCCGCGCCGAGCGCATCAAGACGGAGCTCGACGAGGCCCAGCGGCTGCGCGAGGAGGCGCAGAAGATGCTGGCCGAGTACAAGCGCAAGCAGCGTGACGTGGCCAAGGAAGCCGACGACCTGCTGGCCAACGCCCGCCACGAGGCCGACCTGCTGCGCCGCCAGGCCGCCGCCGACCTGGAGCAGACCCTGGCCCGCCGCGAGAAAGCCGCCCTGGAGAAGATCGCCCAGGCCGAAACTCAGGCGGTGCTCGACGTGCGCGCCAAGGCGGTCGACATCGCCATCGCAGCGACCGCCAAGCTGCTCTCGGAAAACGTCGACGCGACCCGCGACCAGGCCCTGCTCGATGACGCCATCAAGAACCTCGGCAGCCGCCTGCACTGAGCGGCCTGCAACGGTTCCGGATACGACAAACGCCCGGTCCTCTGAACGAGGACCGGGCGTTTTTGCTTCTCTCCCTCGCCCAAATATCCCTTCCGTCACCCTCGGGCTTGACCCGAGGTCCATCGCGCCACTGTACGAGGTGATGAAGGTCTGAGCCTGGCCTCTCCATGGATGCTCGGGTCGAGCCCGAGCACGACAATGGAGACTGACGCAACGGCGTTGCGCCTCCTTCCACCGCTCACCCTTCGCAGATGTAGTGCAACTGGTCGAAGCGGGCGCGCAGGCGGGCCACCTCGAGCGCCAGCGCTTCCGGGGCATCGGTGGCAAGGGCGCGTTTCATCAGCGCCGCCAGCTCCGCCACGTCGTCCTCGCCGACGCCCCAGCGCACCAGCTCCGGTGTGCCGATGCGCAGACCGTTGAGGTCGCCCTCGACCGGCGCGATGGGCAGACCGATGCCGCAGGCGAGGAAGCCGGCCTTGCGCAGCTTCTTCGATGCGCTCTGCCCACCGCCCCAGGCCGCCGCCTCGAGGGCGAACTGGTGCGAGCGGGTGAAGCCCCTCTCCTTGGCGAAGACCGGCAGATCCTCGGCGTGGAGCGCCGCGGCGAAGGCCTGGGCCACTGCGATCATCTTGGCGGCATAGGCGGTCCCGTGCTCGCGCCAGTCGAGGAGGGTGAGCGCCAGGGCGGCCGACTTGGCGGCGTCGAAGTTGGCGGTCATGCCGGGAAAGGCGATGGCGTCGAGCCGCTCGGCAAGCTCCGCGTCGTTGGTGACAACGAGGCCGCCGGCAGGTCCGCCCAGGCTCTTGTAGGTGCTCATGGTCATGAGGTGGGCGCCTTCGGCCAGCGGGTTGGCCCAGGCGCCACCGGCGATGATGCCGCACTGGTGGGCAGCGTCGAACAGGACCTTGGCGCCGACCGCGTCGG
This sequence comes from Kiloniellaceae bacterium, assembly GCA_009377535.1. GTDB lineage: Bacteria > Pseudomonadota > Alphaproteobacteria > Kiloniellales > Kiloniellaceae > Pelagibius. Next base: position 17,071 of record WHTV01000001.1, on the reverse strand, counting down.
CAATGGCGCGCACCTCGCGCACCGGATGCGGGAAGAGATTCAGGCTGCCGCCGATGGTGATGAGCTTGGGCCTGACTTCCTGCGCCAGGGCTCCAAGGGCGGCGAGGTCCACGCTATAGCCGTCCGCATCGACCGGTGCCGCGTGGATCTGCAAGCCGTAGAGCCCGGCACAGCCGGCGGCGTGGTGCGTCACGTGGCCACCGATGACGGCCGACGGCGCGAGGATGGCATCGCCCGGCCGGCAGGTCGCCATGAAGCCGCAGAGGTTGGCCATGGCGCCGGAGGCGACACGGATCTCGGCATAGCGCGCCTGGAAGATCTCGGCCGCCAGCTCGGCGGCGATCACCTCGATCTCCTCGATGGCCTCGAGCCCCATCTCGTACTTGTCGCCGGGATAGCCCAGCGAGGGTCGCGAGCCCAAGCCCGCGGCCAGCACCGCCTCGGCGCGCGGGTTCATCACATTGGTCGCCGGATTGAGGTTGAAGCATTCGCGCTCGTGGATCGCGCGGTTGCGCGCGGCCAGCGCGTCGATGCGCCCGGAAATGTCGTTCGACGATGCCGATGACGTGCGCGCTGCGAGCTGCTGAACAAGGTTCTCGCAAAGTTCCGGCACCCAGGGCCGGCAGGCCAGTGTGGTCATTGTACTCCCCTGCTTTAATGCAAGGAGAGCATTGAAAGCGCAGCGAGACAAACGAGAATCACAGTTGCTGTTCCTCTCCCCTAGCGGGCTACGGAATTCACACACACCTGATGCAGGAGATGCTCGCTCCTGCCACCGCCAGGGCTGTCGTCCCGGCACTTGTTGCCGGGACCCAATGCCCTAGCCGTTCAAATGGCGGCTGGCGAGGATGTAACGGTGTAGGGCATTGCCACGCGCTAACGCCAATGGGTCCCGGGGACAAGCCCCGGGACGACAGTGGTGTATGTATGGCCGTTGTGGGACAACTGCGGGAGATAGGTGAATCCGGCAGCCGGCGATGGGAGAGGGAAAATCAGCTACTCCGCCGCCTGCTGATAGGTCTCCATCGGCGGGCAGGTGCAGACCAGGTTGCGGTCGCCGGCGACGTTGTCGATGCGGCCGACCGGCGGCCAGTACTTATCGGTCTGCGCGCCGTTCAACGGGAAAAACGCCTGCTCCTTGCTGTAGGGCCGGTTCCACTCGCCCATCAGCAGGTGGTGGGTATGCGGCGCGTGGTGCAGCACGCTGTCCTCGGCCGCGACCTTGCCGGCCTCGACCTCGGCGATCTCCGCGCGGATGGCGATGAGGGCGTCGCAGAAGCGGTCCAGCTCGCGCTTGGCCTCGCTCTCGGTCGGCTCGATCATCAGGGTGTCGGCGACCGGGAAGGACATAGTCGGCGCGTGAAAGCCGTAGTCGACCAAGCGCTTGGCGACGTCCTCCACGGAGATGCCGCAGCCGCCCTTCACCCAGCGCAGGTCGATGATGCACTCGTGCGCCACCAGGCCGTTCTGACCGCTGTAGAGCACCGGGAAGTGCGGCGCCAGGCGCTTGGCCACGTAGTTGGCGTTGAGAATCGCGAGTTGCGTCGCCCGCGTCAGGCCCTCGGCGCCCATCATGGCGATGTAGGCCCAGGAGATCGGCAGGATCGAGGCCGAGCCCCAGGGCGCCGCCGAGACCGCGCCCATGGTCGACCCCTCACCCGCCGCCGGGTTCACGCCGCGCACCACTGGATGGTCGGGCAGGAAGGGCGCCAGGTGGGCGCGCACGCCGATCGGCCCCATACCGGGCCCGCCGCCGCCGTGCGGGATGCAGAAGGTCTTGTGCAGGTTCATGTGCGAGACGTCGGCGCCGATCTCGCCCGGCTTGCAGATACCCAGCAGCGCGTTCAGGTTCGCGCCGTCCATGTAGACCTGTCCGCCAGCCGCGTGGATCACCTCGCAGATGTCGCGGATCGCCGTCTCGAAGACGCCGTGGGTCGAGGGATAGGTCACCATGGCCGGCCTGCAGGTCGTGGTGGTGGCCGAGGCCGGATTGGTGCCATGCGCCGAGGAGGGGATGAGGCAGATGTCGCGGTGCTGCTCGCCGCGGCTCTGGTGGTACTCGCGGATGGTCATAAGGCCGGCGTACTCGCCCTGGGAGCCGGCGTTGGGCTGCAGTGAGACGGCGTCGAAGCCGGTGGCGGCGCAGAGCATGCCCTCCAGCTCGTCGAACAGCTGGCGGTAGCCCTGCACCTGGTCGAGCGGCGCGAAGGGATGGATCTCGGCGAACTCCGGCCAGGTGATGGCCTGCATCTCCGAAGTCGCGTTCAGCTTCATGGTGCAGGAGCCGAGCGGGATCATCGAGCGGTCGAGCGCGATGTCCTTGGCCTGCAGGCGGCGCAGGTAGCGCAGCATCTCGGTCTCGGCGTGATAGCGGTTGAAGACGGGATGCGTGAGGTAGGCGCTGGTCCGCGCGAGCGCCGCCGGGATGCCCCGCTTCGCCTGGCCGTCGAGATCGGCCACCTGCGGAATCTCGGCGCCGAAGCCGGTGAAGATCTCCAACAGTTTCTGCACGTCTTCGCGCGAGGTGGTTTCGTCGAAGGAGATGCCGAGCCGCCCGGAATCGACCAGGCGCAGGTTGATGCCGGCCTCGCGCGCCTTGGCGAGGTAGAGCTCGGCGCGGCCCGGCAGGCTGAGGGTCACGGTGTCGAAGAAGCTCTCGTTCTCGAAACCGATGCCGAGACGCTCCAGACCGGTCGCCAGGATGCCGGCGAGGCGCTGCACCCGGCGAGCGATGCGCTGCAGGCCGTCGGGGCCGTGGTAAACGGCATAGAGCGCGGCAATCACCGCCAGCAGGACCTGCGCCGTGCAGATGTTGCTGGTCGCCTTCTCGCGGCGGATGTGCTGCTCACGGGTCTGCAGCGCCATGCGCAGCGCCGGACGGCCGGCGGAGTCGACCGAGACGCCGATGAGGCGGCCAGGCACCGAGCGCTTGAAGGCGTCGCGCGTGGCGAAGAATGCGGCATGCGGGCCGCCATAGCCCATCGGCACCCCAAAGCGCTGGGCGGAGCCGACCACGATGTCGGCGCCGAGTTCGCCCGGCGGCGTCACGACGGTCAGCGCCAGCAGGTCGCTGGCGACAACTGCGAGGGCGTCCTGCTGGTGCAATGCCTCGACGATGGGTCGGATGTCGTGCAGGTGACCGTAGGTGCCGGGGTACTGCAGCAGGGCGCCGAACACATCATGGTTGGCGAGATCGAGAACGGGATCGCCGACCACCACCGCGATGCCGAGCGGCCGGGCGCGGGTCTGCACCACCGCGATGGTCTGCGGGTGGCAGTCGGAGGCCACGAAGAAGATCTGCGACTTCGACTTGGCGACGCGGTGCGCCATGGTCATGGCCTCCGCCGCCGCGGTCGCCTCGTCGAGCAGCGAGGCGTTGGCGATCTCCAGGCCGGTCAGGTCGATGACCATCTGCTGGAAGTTCAGCAGCACCTCGAGGCGGCCCTGGCTGACCTCGGCCTGATAGGGCGTGTAGGCGGTGTACCAGCCGGGATTCTCCAACACGCGGCGCTGAATGACACCGGGCAGGATGGTGCCGTAGTAGCCCATGCCGATCATCGAGTTCATGATCTGGTTGCGATTGGCCATGCGCCGCAGGTAGGCCAGGGTGTCACGCTCGTTGCGCACCGGCGGCAGGGCCATCGGCGTGGCGCTGCGAATCGCCGCGGGCACCGCCTTGTCGATCAGGTCGTCCAGCGACTTGAGGCCGAGGCTTTCCAACATCGCCGCGGTCTGCGGCTCGCCCGGTCCGATGTGGCGGCGCACGAAGTCGTCACGCTTCTCCAACGCGGCAAGGGACGGCTGCTCGTTACTCATGGGTTTTCTCTCCACTTCGGTCCCGATTGCGTTGACCTCTGCGACGGCGGCTCAGCCCTGGCCGTCGACGAAGGCCTTGTAGGCGGCCGCGTCCATCAGGCCGGCAAGCTGCGACGGATCGCTGAGCTTCATCTTGAAGAACCAGCCGTCGCCTTCCGGGTCGCTGTTCACCTTGGCGGGCGCCTCGGTCAGCGCCTCGTTGACCGCCAGCACCTCGCCGTCGGCTGGGGCGTAGATTTCGCTCGCCGCCTTCACCGATTCGACCACCGCGGCTTCCTTGCCCTTCTCCAGGACCTTGCCGACGGCCGGCAGCTCGACGAAGACGATGTCGCCCAGTTGCTCCTGGGCGTGGTCGCTGATGCCGACCACCGCCTCGTCGCCTGAAACCATCACCCACTCGTGGTCTTCCGTGTAACGCTTCTCACTCATGCTCTCGCATCCCCCAAGAAATCAGCCTCGGAAATAGTTGTGCGGCACGAAGGGCAGCGCCGCCACCCGGCAGGGCAGCGGCTTGCCGCGCACCATGGCATTCAGCGGCGTGCCTTCCGCTGCCAGCCCGGCCGTCACGTAACCCATGGCGATCGGCGCCCCCGCCGTCGGCCCGAAGCCACCGGAGGTCACCTTGCCGACCACCTCGCCCTTGTCGTTCTGCAGCTCGGCACCCTCGCGCACCGGGGCGCGGCCTTGCGGCTGCAGGCCGACGCGGCGGCGCGGCGCGCCCTCGGCGAGCTGGCGCTGCACCACGGCGGCGCCCGGGAAGCCGCCTTCCAGGCGACGCCGCTTCTGGATCGCCCAGGTGAGATCCGCCTCTACCGGCGTGGTGGTCTCGTCGATGTCGTGGCCGTAGAGGCAGAGTCCGGCCTCCAGGCGCAGCGAGTCACGCGCGCCGAGGCCGGCCGGGGCGACCTCCTCCTGCGCCAGCAGGCGGCGCGCCAGGGCCTCCGCCTGCTCCGCCGGCACCGAAATCTCAAAGCCGTCCTCGCCGGTGTAGCCGGAGCGGCTGACCAGGCAGGCGGCGCCGTCGATGTCGACCGGCTTGCAGTCCATGAAGGCGAGCGTCCGCACCGCGGGGGCGAGGCGCGCCAGCACGTCGGCTGCCATGGGGCCCTGTAGCGCGATCAGCGCGCGGTCGCTGAGCTCTGTGAGCGTCACCTCGCCCTTGAGGCCGGCCTTCAAGTGGGCAATGTCGGCCTGCTTGCAGGCCGCGTTCACCACCAGGAACAGCCCGTCGCCCTGGTTGGAAATCATCAGGTCGTCGAGGATGCCGCCGGCGTCGTTGGTGAAGAAGCTGTAGCGCTGGCGCCCCACCGCGAGGCTGGCGAGGTCGGCCGGCACCAGGGCCTCCAGCGCGGCGATGCGGTCGGCGCCTTCCAGGCGCAGCTGGCCCATGTGGGAAACGTCGAAGAGGGCGGCCGCCTCGCGCGCCTGTTTGTGCTCGGCCATGATGCCGGCGGAATACTGCACCGGCAGGGCGTAGCCCGCGAAGGGCACGATCTTACCACCCAACTCCTGATGCAGGGCATAGAGAACGGTCTGCTTCGGCCCGGTTGCGCTGGCTTGCTCCACGCACGGCTCCTTCGACAAAAGTCATTTCGCCCGCGCCACCCCCCTTGTGGAGGTGACCGGCCCCTTCTGTCGTGGATACCTGAGAGATTCATCGGCCTGCCGAACCAATGGCGGGGCGATTTACTCCTTCGGTGTGACACGTCCGGCTAAATGAGGGCCGGACGCGGCCGCTTTCCAGAAGCGCCTCTCCCTTGCGGTCCTTTTGCCTGAGAGTTTCCGGGGCGGTTGCTCCTTCGGCGCCGATCTCTTGCGGAGACCAGTCTCTCCCGCGGGGATCAAAGGCAAGGGACGGTCCATTCGCGGTCGACCGCCCTGCTGCAGGCAAGAAGCTAGCCCGGCGCCGAGCGAATTTCAACTGCCCGCGTCGCTGCCGCCATGCCGGGCCCGGTAGAGGGCGATAACCTCCGCGAAATTGTCGGGCTGCCGGGCATCGACCAACTGATCCTGCGGCAGGGTCACCCAGGCCTGCTTGCGCCCGGTCCAGAACTGGGCAACCGGCCGCAGCCAAGCGGTGTCGTCCAGGGTAGCGGCCTTCACCACCATGATCTCCGGCTGCCCGATGACACGGTCAAACAGCCGCGTCCCGCAGTCGCCGCAGAAAAAGCCGCGGACCTCGCGGCCGCTGTCGGCGCGGCGGGCAATGCTCTTCGGGTCGCCCTGCAGCAGCATGAAGGCGGCCGCCGGCAGCACCAGGGAGACGGAAAAGGCGCTCGACGACAGCCGCTGGCAGTCGCGGCAGTGGCAGCAATAGACGCAGAGCACAGCGTCGCACGCGAGGCGGTAGCGGAGGGCGCCGCAGAGACAGCCGCCCTCAAGCCGGGCGAGCGGGTCGGCACCTGGGCTCATGCACGCGCCACGGCCACCGGCCTCAGTAGTTCGCCCGGTTGTACTCGAGCTCCTCGTGGGACAACTCCAGGCCGACGTAGATGAGATAGTCGCCGCCATCGAGACCCGCCGGCAGAGTGATCACCTGGCCGATCTCCTCAAGGCCGGAGACCCGGGTGCGATTGCCGGGGAAGGGAATCGCGATATCGAAGCTCTCGCGCGCCAGCACCGTCTGATCGGCCTGCGAGACAGCGACGAAGTAGCTGATGTTGGCGAGGCGGTCGTTGTTGGCCGGGCCGCGCGCGGCGACCACCTCGACCTGCAGATCGACGTCGAGGACGTCGTCGTCGTACTCGCAGACCAGGCGGCGGGTCGCGATGGAGGCTTCGAAGAGCACGTCGGTGAGATCGCGCCCGGGACCGTTGAACTTCACCTGGCGGGAGGCGTCGTTGAGCACCACGGCCCGCGGACAGGGTCGCGTTTCCGGTTCGCTGGCGCAAGCTGCGAGCAGCGAGAGGCCGGCGAGCCCGAGCAGCAGGCGCCCGGGACGGCCAAGGGATCGAGGAGTCTCAGACCGGCAAGAGGAGGCTGTCATGTGGGCTCGCTTGTTCCCTTGTGTCGGTGTCGGCCGGCCTGGCGCCGGTCAGAGCTTCGAATGGCTTCCGTCGCAAAGCGGCTGCCTGCCGGTCGTCTTGCAGCCGCAGAAGAACACGGCCTTGCTGGCAGCGGCTTCATAGAGCACCGGGGCAAGCCCCGTGCCGCTGTGGGAGCCGTCGCAGAAAGGCTGCTTCTTGCTGCGCCCGCAGGCGCACCAGAAGTACTTCTTTCCGGCCTCGACGGAAACCTTGTAAGGCTCCTTCTGGGCGGGAATCGGGTCTGTCATGAAGCCTTCCTTCTGCTGGCTTGCTGTACTAGTGTCCGCCGGACTTCGCCAGCAGCACGGAAACGGTGCGCGAGGCGGACTTCTCGTGCGTCAGGCGGACTTTAGGGAACCCGCGGCGGTGCGACAAGAGGTCCTCCAGCCGGCCCGGGCCCAAAAAGGGGGCGAAAGAGGTCTTGCGGAGCAGGCGCCACCGCCCCACCCTAGGAGGCGGCGTGCCGGCGAACCGCAGGCCGGCCGGGACTTTCATTGACCGCCATTCAAGGACAGGGACCCCTTTGGATGACTAAGCAGCCGCTCACCGTGTTTCTCGCCAATCCGCGCGGCTTCTGCGCGGGGGTGGAGCGGGCCATCGCCATCGTCGAGCGGGCGCTGGAGCAGTACGGCGCGCCGGTCTACGTGCGCCACGAGATCGTGCACAACCGCTTCGTCGTCGAGTCGCTGGAAGCCAAGGGTGCCGTCTTCGTCGAGGAGCTGAACGAGGTACCCGAGGGCGTGCCGGTGATCTTCTCGGCCCATGGCGTGCCCAAGGAGGTGCCGGAGGAGGCCGAGCGGCGCCATCTCTTCTACCTCGACGCCACCTGCCCGCTGGTCAGCAAGGTGCACCGCGAGGCCGAGCGCCACGAGCGTACCGGCCATCAGATCCTGCTGATCGGCCATGCCGGCCACCCGGAGGTGATCGGCACCATGGGCCAGGTGCCGGAAGGCGCCATCCTGCTGGTCGAGGACGTCGAAGAGGCGGAGAAGATCCAGGTCGAGGACCCGGAGAATCTCGCCTACATCACCCAGACGACGCTCTCCGTGGAGGACACCAGCGAGATCATCGCCGTCCTCAAGCGGCGCTTCCCGGCCATCCATGGGCCCAAGAAAGAAGACATCTGCTACGCCACCACCAACCGCCAGGAGGCGGTGAAGGAGATCGCCCGGCGCTGCGATGCCCTGCTGGTGGTCGGCGCGCCGAATTCCTCCAACTCCCAGCGCCTGGTCGAGGTGGCGCGCCGGGAGGGCTGCGCCCGCGCGCTGCTGGTACAGCGCGCGGCCGACATCGACTGGGCGAGCCTCGCCGGCATCGAGCGGCTCGGCATCACCGCAGGGGCATCGGCGCCGGAGGTTCTGGTCGAGGAGGTCGTCGCCGCCTGCTGCGAGCGCTTCGAGGTCGCCCTGCAGAACGTCAGCGGCGTGGTGGAGGACGTCACCTTCAAGCTCCCCAAAGAGCTGACACCCAAAGCCGCCACCGCCTGATCCCGCACCGCTCGCCAACCCCGCCGGCGCTTCCCTCATGGCCGTCTATACCGAAGTCTCCGCCGAAGAGATCGAAGGATTCGTCGCCGAGTACGGCCTTGGCGAGGTGCTTTCGTTCAAGGGCATCGCCGAGGGCGTGGAGAACTCCAACTATCTGCTGCAGACCGATCAGGGCAACTACATCCTGACCCTCTACGAGAAGCGCGTGGACGCCGGCGATCTGCCCTTCTTCCTCGGTCTGATGGAGCATCTGGCGGGCCAGGGCATCAGCTGCCCGGTGCCGTTGCACGGCCGCGACGGCAAGGCGCTGCGCCAGCTCTGCGGCCGCCCGGCGGCGCTGATCTCCTTTCTCGAGGGGCTCTGGCCGCGGCGCATCCAGACCTACCACTGCGCCGGCCTGGGCGGCGCCATGGCCCGCATGCATCTGGCCGGGGCCGATTTTGGGCTGCGCCGCGAGAATGCGCTTTCGGTCGCCGGCTGGCGCCCGCTGCTGGAGGACTGCAAGGGGCGCGCCGACGAGGTGAAGCCGGGCCTCGCCGATGCCCTGGCGGCCGAGCTCGATCACCTGGAGCGGTGCTGGCCGAAGGACCTGCCGGCCGGCGTCATCCATGCCGACCTCTTCCCGGACAACGTGTTCTTCCGCCACGAGCGGCTGAGCGGCATCATCGACTTCTATTTCGCCTGCAACGACTTCTTCGCCTATGACCTGGCGATCTGCCTGAATGCCTGGTGCTTCGAGCACGACAACGCCTTCAACGTGACCAAGGCGCGCATGCTGCTGCAGTCCTACAGCCGGGAGCGGCCGTTCTCCGCGGAAGAGCTGGCGGCGCTGCCGCTGCTGGCGCGCGGCTCCGCCCTGCGCTTTCTGCTGACCCGCCTCTACGACTGGCTGAACCACCCGGAAGGCGCCTTCGTGAAACCCAAGGACCCACTCGAATACTGGAAGAAGCTGCAGTTCCATCAGCAGGTCCACGGCCCTGGCGCCTATGGGCTGGACCTGAAGGCACCATGACGAGCCCAGCGACAACCAGCGCCTCAGCGCTGGTGGAGATCTTCACCGACGGCGCCTGCTCCGGAAATCCGGGGCCGGGTGGCTGGGGCGCGGTGCTGCGCTACAAGGGCAAGGAAAAGGAGATCAGCGGCGGCGAGCGCGCGACCACCAATAACCGCATGGAGATGATGGCGGCGATCATGGCACTGGAGTCGCTGAAGCGCCCGTCCAAAGTCGCGCTCTATACGGACAGCAGCTACCTGCGCGACGGCATCATGAAGTGGATCCACGGCTGGAAGCGCAACGGCTGGAAGACAGCGGGCAAGCAGCCGGTGAAAAACGTCGACCTCTGGCAGCGCCTTGAGCTGGCGCTGGAAACGCACGATGTCGTCTGGCACTGGGTGCGGGGCCATTCCGGCCATCCGGAGAACGAGCGGGCCGATGCGCTCGCCCGTGCCGGCATCGCAAGTTTGCGCTGATCAGCAGAAAAGCGAAACGGCGGCTCGCAGGAGCCGCCGTTGTCGTTCGGGAAGGCGGCTGCGGCGCTACAGCGTCGCCAGCACCGCCTCGGCGCTCGACACCTCGAAGGCCCCGGGCTGCTCGACGTGCAGGCTGGACACCACGCCGTCGTCGACCACCATGGCGAAGCGCTGCGAGCGCGTCCCGAGACCGACGCCGGAAGCGTCGAGTTCCAGGCCGAGGGCCTTGGCGAAGGCGGCGTTGCCGTCGGCCAGCATCGCCACCTTGTCACCGACCTGCTGGTCCCGGCCCCAGGCATCCATGACGAAGGCGTCGTTGACCGCCATGCAGGCGATGGTGTCGACGCCCTTGGCCCTGAACTCGTCGGCCCTCTGCACGAAGCCCGGCAGGTGCTTGGCCGAGCAGGTCGGAGTGAAGGCGCCCGGCACCGAGAACAGCACCACCTTCTTGCCCTTGAACAGCTCGTCGGTGGAGAGTTCCTGGATGCCCTCGGCCGTCTTCACGCGGAACGCGGTGCTCGGAATGCGGTCGCCAACCTGAATCGTCATAGTGAGATATCCCCTGAATTGCCGGCCCCTGCCCCGATGGCGTCAGGGCGGGGGACGTCGGTTATGCATCGCTGAAGAAGATAGAGCGGCGGCCGCCCTATTCCAAGGTCTGAGCGCTGGCGGTGCTATTGCCGGCGGCCTGCTCGAGGGCGGCCAGCACGGCGTCGCGGGTGAGGATCTCCGGCAGGGCGACGCCCTCCGGCGCGCCGGGGCCGTAGACCGCGTTGAAGGGGATGCCGTAGCGCCCGAAGCCGGCGAGATAGCCGGAGATAGCGTCGCTCGGCAGGGTCCAGTCGCCGCGCATGCGCACTATGCCGGGGTCGGCCAGCCGCTCGGTCATGGCATCGGTGTCGAGCACCAGCCTCTTGTTCACCTGGCAGGTGATGCACCAGTCGGCGGTGACGTCGACGAAGACCACCTGCCCCTCGGCCACCAGGGCGGCGATGGCCCCAGCATCGAGCGGCTGCCAGGCGAGGCGATCGGAAGCGGCCGGGGGCTCGCTGTGCGGCGGGGCCGAAACGCCGGCCGGCAGGGCGAAGGCCGCCAGCGCCAGCAGGCCCGCCAGCGCCGGTGTCGCCCCGCGTAGTCGAAGGGGGCGGAGCTTCGGTGCCAGGTTGGGTCCGGCCCAGAGCACCAGGCCGAGGCCGAGCAGCAGGCCGCCGGTCAGCGAGGCCGCCAGCACGCCGACCTGGGCCGCCAGCACGGTGAGCAGCCAGACTGCCGTCGCCGCCAGCAGCAGGCCGAGAACGCGGCGCAGCACCACCATCCAGGCGCCCGGGCGCGGCAGCCAGGCGACGAGGCGCGGCGCCGCGGCGACCAGCAGGTAGGGCAAGGCGAGGCCGACTCCCAGGGCCACGAAGATGAGGAAGATCTCGAAGGCGCCGCGCGACAGGGCAAAGCCGACCGAAGTGCCGAGGAAGGGCGCCGAGCAGGGTGTCGCCAGCAGGGTCGCCAGGGCGCCGGCGCCGAAGTTGCTCCAGAGGCTATGTGGGTGACCCTCGCCGGTGCCTCGTTCGGCGACGCGGCCGATGAAGCCGGGCAGCGGCACCTCGAAGAACCCGAGGAGGTTGTAGGCGAAGAGCGCCATGACCAGCGCCATGGCGGAGAGGAAGAGCGGCTGCTGGAACTGAATGCCCCAGCCGACCGCCAGTCCGGCGCTTTTCAGCGCCACGGCGAGACCGGCCAGCACCAGGAAGGAGAACAGGATGCCAGCGGCCGAAGCCAGGAAGCTGGCGCGAATCGCCCCGCGTGCGCGACCGCCCTGATGCACCACCGAGAGCAGCTTGATGGAGAGCACCGGCAGCACGCAGGGCATGAGATTCAGGATGAGGCCGCCGAGCAGCGCCAGCCCGAGAATGCCGGCCAGGGTAGCGAAGTCGGCCGCCGGAGGGGCGAGGAAACGGGCGACGGCCTCGGTCTCGACGCCGCGCGCGCCGTCGATGACGGTGACAGTGATCGGCTGGCCTTCCAGCGCCGTGTCGGGAAGGCTGCGGGACACGGCGGCGCGCAGGCTCGCCTGCCTGCCGCCGTCGGAGAGCGTCACCTGCGGCGCGCCGAAATGGAAACCCGGCGGCCCCTCCACCAGCAGGTCCGGCGCCTCGAAGGGACGTTCCGAGTGCGTGGTCACCTGCAGCAGCGGTTCGTCCCGTGAGCCCGTCAGCGCCACGTTGGCGATGCCGAGGCCGCGCTCGGCGCCGAGGCCGGGCACCTGGTCGCGGAAGCTCTCGATGAGGAAGGCCTGGGGCGCGCGGGCACCGTCGCCGGCCGGCAGGTCGAGGCTGAGCTCGGCAGTGTAGGGAATGCAGAGCTGCTCGCAGATCAGGTAGTCGACCTTGGCGCGCAGGGTGAGCGCTTCGCCGGGCTGCGCCGCCGCGACGGCGATCGGCAGCACCACCTGGTCGCTATAGCCGAAGGTCTCCAGGCCGAACAGCGAGAAGCGGTGCGGCACCGGCCAGGCGATCTCCGCCTGCTGCAAGTTGCCGGAGTCGCTCCAGTCCACCCTTGGCGGGAAGCCGGCGTCGCCCGGCGAGCGCCAGTAGATCTTCCAGCCGGGCTCGAGATCGAACTCCAGGCCCAGATCGAGCGCCTCGCCGGCGACGGACTGCTGGGCGCTGACGAGGCGCAGGCGGGCCTGCTCCTCCTCGACCCAGGCGCCGGCGGCGGCCCAAGCGCCCTGGGACGCCATGACGAGACCGGCCAGGGCCAGAGTACTCGCCACGAAGGCCTTAAAATCCAATTTCTTAAGAAGCATCCTCACCCACAATCCAGGGCCCGCGCGGCATCGCGGGCGTCCTGCCCTCCGGCATATAAAGGGCAAGGGCCATAATATCCAGAGAAGGACCGCCCACGCTCACAAGATCGTGTGCCCTTCCCCGCGGCCGCTCTGGGGCGGCACCGGCACAGGGTTCGGAAAAAAGCACCGCCAAGCCATTGTCGGCGGGGCGCCGGGCGGCTAGATTCTTCGATTATGCAGGATCGAGAATACCTTACCGGCCAGCTTCTGATCGCCATGCCCGGCATGCGCGACTCCCGCTTTGCCCGTACCGTCATCTACGTCTGCGCCCATCACCCCGACGGTGCCATGGGCCTGGTCATCAACCGTCTGGTCGGCGCCATCACCTTCCCCGACCTGCTGGCGCAGCTCGGCATCGGCCCGCCGGCCGTCAACGAGGAGATCCGCGTCCACTTCGGCGGTCCGGTGGAGTCCGGCCGCGGCTTCGTGCTGCACTCCGGCGAATACCGCCAGGACAGCACGCTGCAGGTCGACGAAGCCGTGGCGCTGACCGCCACGGTGGACATCCTGCGCGATATCGCCGACGGCCAGGGCCCGCGCCGCCGCCTGCTGGCGCTGGGCTATGCCGGCTGGGGACCGGGCCAGCTCGATTCGGAGATCCAGGCCAACGGCTGGCTGCACGTGGCTCCCGACGAGGATCTGGTGTTCGACAACGCCCTCGACAACAAGTGGGAGCGCGCCATCGGCAAGCTCGGCGTCGACGTCTCGATGCTTTCCGGCGACGCCGGCCACGCCTGACGCCAGTGAGGGGGCGGCCCCGGCCCTACAGCCGCGGATCGTCGCGCAGGATCTCGAACAGCAGGTGGTCCTGCCACTTGCCGTTGATGCGCAGGTACTGGCGGGCGTAGCCCTCCTGCCGGAAGCCGACCTTCAGCAGCAGACTGCGGCTGGCCTCGTTGTTCGGCAGGCAGGCCGCCTCGACGCGGTGCAGGGCGAGTTCTTCGAAAGCGAACTCCACCACTGCCGAGACGGCCTCACTCATGAAGCCCTGGCGCGAGAAGCGCTCGCCGATCCAATAGCCGATGCTGGCAGCCTGGGACACGCCGCGGCGCACGTTGGAGACAGTCACCCCGCCCATCAGCGCGTGGTCGGAAAGCCGGTGAACCAGGAAGGAGAATCCGGTGCCGCGCCGCCATTCCTGGTTATAGGCCTTGAGGCGGCGGCGGAAGGCATACCGGCTCAGCGCGTCGTGCGGCCAGGTCGGTTCCCAGGGGGTCAGGAAATCGCGGCTCTCCTCGCGCAGGCCCGCCCAAGCCTTCCAGTCGGCCATGCGCGGCGGCAGCAGGTAGATGCGCAGCCCTTCGAGACGGATGGCCTGGGGACTCTCGCCGCGAAACACCGTGAACAGCATGTCCCGCCCCTCGCCCTCGTCTCAGCCAAGCCGCGCAGCGATCTTCTCGGCACTCTCAAGATGTGCCAGCGGGCCGATGGCGGTCACCGTCGGCGCGCTGGCCATGAGCCGGCCGGCGACCCGCTCGATATCGGCCACCGTCACTGCGGCGATCTTGGCCAGCACCTCGTCGATCGGCACCGCACGGCCGTAGATCAGCAGCTGCTGGGCGATCTGCTCGGCCCGCGAGCTCGAGCTCTCCCGGCTCATCAGCAGCGAGGCGCGCAGCTGCGCGCGCGCGCGATCCAGTTCCTCCTCGCTGACCCCAAGGGTGAGCTTCGCCAGCTCGTCGCAGACCACCGGGACCAGCTCGCGCACCTCGCCGCTGCCGGTGCCGGCATAGACGCCGAAAAGGCCGCCGTCGAGGAAGGCGGAGTGGAAGGAGTAGACCGAATAGACCAGGCCGCGCTTCTCGCGCACCTCCTGGAAGAGGCGCGATGACATGCCGCCGCCGAACAGGGTGGAGAGCGCGGAGAGTGCGTAGTAGTCGTCGTCCAGGTAGCCGACGCCGTCGAAGCCGAGCAACAGGTGGACCTGCTCGAGGTCGCGCTGCTCGCGCCGATCGCCGCCACGGTAGGCGGCCGGGTCGGTGACGCCGTTGCTGGCGAAATCCTCGTGGGCGAAAGCGGCGGCAGCCATGTCGACGAAGTGCGCGTGCTCGATCTGGCCGGCGGCGGCCACCACCATCTGCTGCGGGCCATAGTGGCCGCGCAGGTAGTCCCACAGCGCGCCGCGGTCGAGGCCGCTCACCGTATGGCTTTCGCCGAGCACGGGCCGGCCGAGGGCCTGGGCCGGATAGGCGGTTTCCTGGAAGTAGTCGAAGACGATGTCGTCGGGCGTATCGAAGGCCTGGCCGATCTCCTGCAGGACCACGGCGCGCTCACGCTCCAGTTCATCGGCCAGGAAAGTCGGGTGCTGCAGGATGTCGGAGACGATGTCGAGGGCGAGCGGCGCGTCCTCGGACAGCACCTTGGCATAGAAGGCGGTGTTCTCGCGGCTGGTGTAGGCGTTGAGATGCCCGCCGACCGCCTCGATCTCCTCGGCAATATCCTGGGCCGAGCGGCGCTCGGTGCCCTTGAAGGCCATGTGCTCCAGCAGGTGGGCGATGCCGTTCAGCTCCGCCGCCTCGTGGCGCGTGCCGGCGCCGATCCAGGCGCCGAGAGAGACCGTGGCGGTGCCCGGCATCGCATCGGTGGCAACCGTCAGGCCGGAGGGCAGCCGTGTGATCTCGATGCTCATGCCGCGCCCTTCGTCCGGCTGGCGGCGCGCTGCGGCGGGTCCTGTCGCCTGTCGCGGATGAAGTCCTGCAAGATGGCGAGGTCGTTGGGCAGCGTGCTACAGCGCTCCTCGCGCTCATAGAGATCGGCAAGGCGCGCCGGCAGTTCCGGCCGCACGCCGCACGCCTGCTCCACCGCCTCGGGGAACTTCGCCGGATGGGCGCAGGCCAACGCCACCACGGCGGCGATCTCGGGCCGCGTCTCGGCGCGCGCCGCGGCGGTGCCGATGGCACTGTGCGGATCGAGCAGCTCGCCGCTCTCTTGCAGGCGCGCGGCGATCTCCGCCGCCGTCTCGCTGTCGTCGAAGCGGTGCGCGTCGAACAGGCGGCGCAGGCGCTGATGCTCTTCGGCGCTGACCGCGAAGCTGCCGGACTTGCGGAACCCGGCCATCACCTGCTTCACCTTGGTGCCGTCGCGCTGGAAGACGTCGAACAGCAGGCGCTCGAAGTTGGAGGATATCTGGATATCCATGGAGGGCGAGATGGTCGGGCTGACGCCGCCCACCGCCATGGTGCCGCTGTCGAAGAAGCGGGTGAGAATGTCGTTGCGGTTGGAGCCGACGATGAGCTGGGCCACCGGCAGGCCCATGCGCCCGGCGCCGTAGGCGGCATAGATGTTGCCGAAGTTGCCACTCGGCACCGAGAAGGCGACGGCGCGATCAGGCGCGCCCAGCGCCACGCCGGCGACGAAATAGTAGACGATCTGCGCCATGATGCGCGCCCAGTTGATCGAGTTCACCGCCGAAAGGTTCATGGCGTCGCGGAAGGCGAGGTCGTTGAACATCGCCTTCACCTGGTCCTGGCAGTCGTCGAAGGTACCTTCGAGGGCGATGTTGTGGACGTTGGACGCCAGCACCGTGGTCATCTGGCGGCGCTGCACCTCGGTGACGCGGCCCCTGGGGTGCAGCATGAAGATGTCGATCCGATCGCGGTCGCGGCAGGCCTCGATGGCGGCCGAGCCGGTGTCGCCGGAGGTGGCGCCGATGATCGTTACCCGTTCGCCGCGCTGGCGCAGCACGTGGTCGAAGAGGCGGCCGAGCAGCTGCAGGGCGTAGTCCTTGAAGGCCAGGGTCGGCCCGTGGAAGAGCTCCATCAGCCAGGTGCGCGAGTCGAGCTGCTTCAGTGGCGCCACCGCGGCATGTTCGAAACCGGCGTAGGTTTCGTCGAGGATGCGCTTCAGGTCGGCCTCGGCGATGGCGCCGGCGACGAAGGGGCGGATCACCGCGAAGGCGACTTCGGCATAGGGCTTGCCGGCCAGGGCGCGGATCTCCCCCGGCGAGAACTGCGGCCAGCTCTCCGGCAGGTAAAGCCCGCCGTCGCGGGCCAGCCCGGCAAGCAGCACCTCGTCAAAAGCAAGGACCGGGGCATCGCCCCGGGTCGAGAGATAACGCATCGCGAGCGCCCCAAACCGCTACAGATCCTCAGAAGCAACCAATCTAGACGCTTGCCCCCGACTGCCGCAACCCGCTGGCCATCCCGGCCTGCCGAAGGCCGCGCGGCTCGCGGAGCCTCCGCCAGCGGCTCATAGGAACGAGTTCATGCCTCCGGCAGGTAGCGGGCCTTCAAGTGGGCCTTGAAGATCTCGGGGTTCAGCGGCTCGCCGGTGGCCTGCTCGACGATGGTCTCGAAGCCGGCGGAGGAAGCCTGGGCATGGACGTGCTCGGCCAGCCAGCCCATGAGGGGCACGAAGTCGCCCCGGCCGAGCGCCTCGGGTATCTCCGGGCGCGCCCGCCTGGCGGCGGCAAAGAGCTGCGCGGCCGTCAT
>WHTV01000019.1:56457-56702 GCA_009377535.1 Kiloniellaceae bacterium | reverse complement strand
CGCAGGAAGAAACCGGGCTTGTGATCGTGATGCGCGTGCGCGTCGCTGCTGTGAGCCATGTCAGTCTCTTTCCTTACTTGGATTTCGGAACGCCGGCAGCGGCGGCGGCGATCGTCACCGCCTGAGCGGCGTTCTCGGGCCCGGCCAGGGGCGCGGATTCCACCGCGACTGCCTCCGTCGGCGCGTCAACCTGGGCGAACTCCTCGCGCGCCTGCTCGGTCCAGGCGGCGAACTCCTCCTTGGTG